>JAQUQK010000181.1 GCA_028716125.1 Thermoplasmatota archaeon
GCGGACGCAGGCGAGGAAAAAACGATGGGCACGCTCCGCAGGGTTTTCGGAATAACTTCTATGAGCCCCGTTACTGAAACAACATCCAAGCCGGAAGGCATCATAAAAGTGGCGCTGGAGCTTTCAAGGAATCTCGCAAAGGACAAAAGTTTCGGAATCCGATGCAAGCGTACCGGAAACCACGATTATTCAAGCCAGCAATTAGCCGCACAAGTGGGCGATGCGGTCAACAATGCCACTGGCGCAAGCGTGAATCTGGAAAATCCTGATTTTGAAATTTCGCTCGACGTGCGCGACAAAAAGGCTTACATTTTCACCGAAAGGGTCAGGTGTGCGGGCGGGATGCCGCTTGGGACGCAGGGGATAGTCATTGCGCGGGTTTGCAATGAGAACGACCTTGTCGCCGCGTGGCTCTTGATGAAGAGGGGCGCGGAAGCAATTGCGGCAGGCAATGCAAAATATTTTGAAATTCTCGAAAGATGGGGATTAAAGCATTCAATAAAAGTTGAAATGCCTTCTTACGGCGAACTTGAAAAACTTGCGCTCGAAAACAATGCCGATGCTATAGCGGTCGGCGAAAAATTCAGCGAGCTTAAATCCAAGCAAAAAGAGATATCCCTCCCTATTTTGCGCCCGCTGGTTGGAATGGGCGACGATTGGATTGAAAGGAAAATCGCATCAATCAAGAATCAATGACAATGGTGTTCAAATGGCAAAAATTTCCGCAGAAATGGAAAAGGCGCTCGACAACTATCTTGCAGAGGATCTGAAGACCGGCGACCTTACGTCGGAAGCGCTTTTCAAGAATGAAAAATGCACTGCGGAAATGCTTGCAAAGTCGGATTGCGTAATTGCCGGACTTGAATACGCAAAAGCAATTTTTGGAAAGCTTGGCGCAAAATCTGAACTCCTTGCAAAGGACGGCGAATCCGTAAAGAAGGGCGCGGTCGTGATGAAAATCACTGGCCCTGTGAAGGCGCTTCTAGTAGGAGAGCGCACCTCCCTGAACATAGTCGCAAGGATGTGCGGAATTGCAATAGCCACGCGAAAGCTCGTTGACATTTGCGCAAAGACAAACCCGAAAATCCAGATAGCAGGAACGCGCAAGACCACGCCAGGATTCCGCAATTTCGAGAAGGAAGCAATTGCTATCGGCGACGGATTTACTCACCGTTATGGTCTTTACGACGGCATTCTCATCAAGGACAATCATCTGGCGGCGCTGAGAATGGCGCACGGCCTTGACAACGTCGGCGCAATAAAAGAGGCGCTAAAGCTCGCAAAAGCGGCAAAGAAGAAAGTGACGATTGAAATTGAAGTCACCACAATGGAAGAGGCAAAGATGGCCGCGCAGCTGTCGCCCGACGAAATAATGCTTGACAATTTCCCTCCACAGGAAGCGCGCAAGGCGTTCGATGCTATTAAGAAGATAAACCCAAAAATACTTGTCGAAATTTCCGGCGGAATAACCGAGGCGACAATTATAAAATATGCATTTGCAGACAGGATTTCGCTCGGTGCGCTGACGCATTCGGTCAAGAGCGCCGACCTCTCGCTGGAAATAGTTTCGGCAAAGAAAAACTAGATCTCATTGCTTTCTCTCTTTGTGACATAAATTATGTCGTTGTGGACTTTGTAGCCCGCGGCGGCAAAAAGCGCGAGCGATTTCTCATTCTTGCCTTCAATCTGCGCGCAAAATATTTTCCTTCCCCTCTTGCGAAGCGACTTTTCACAGGCAGTGACAATTTTTTTTGCAGCTCCTTTTCCCCGATATTCTGGAAGAACTGCAAGCCGGTTAATCCAGCCGCGCCTTCCGTCGTCGGTGGCGATGCAGACGCCAATCATCTTTTCGCCGTCGAATGCGCCAATGAAAAGGTCGGGCGACGCTTCAATTTGTTTTGAAATCTCCTTTTTGCTGTCGCGCCCCTTCGGCTTGCAGGAAAGGCCGGCATTTTCCCAGACTGCGCGCATTTCGTCGTAGCGCTCGATGCCGAACGCTTTTATCTGGATTTTGCCGGTTTTTGCCATAAAATCACATTACTTTTTGGGTGCGAGAGTGACTCCTCTTTGCCCCTGATAGTTCCCGGTGCGCTTTGCGTAAAGCGCTTCCGGCTCACTTGAAAGTTCCTCGAAAACCATCTGGGCAAAAGTTTTTCCAATTTCTATTTCAACTTCGCCTTTTGAAGTGTTGAACGCTGACAATGTAAGCGTGCCCTCGAATCCCGCGTCTATTTTTCCAAAGCTGGAAACCACGCCTTTTCGTGCCCACGAAGTGCGAATCCACAGGCTTGCGCACTGGCATCCCATCTTCACGTATTCCTTTGTGCTTACCGCGAACCACGTCATCGGCGGCACTTTGGCGGCACCTTCCTTCACGGAAGCGCCGTTGAAGAACACTTCCGAAATCGTGAGGTCGTAGCCGTTTGGCGTCAGGCACTGCTCGTTGAAATTCTCAATGCCGAGTTTCCCTTCCGCAATCCGCGCCTTTATGTCCTTGTCCGAAAGAATCATTTTTACCAACTATCCAAATCGATATGAATAAACTGGTTATTACGATTTGTGATAGAGCAAGGGCTTGTAACCTTGGGACACGAAGTGTTCAAAGGTCCAAAGCCCCGCCAATGAAACAATAGCAAAAATTCGCAAAGGGCTTGTAAGCTAGCCAGGATAGACCCGCAGGCTTCGGACCTGCAGACTGGGGTTCGAATCCCCACAAGCCCGTTAACTAATATTGCCAAGATGCAGGTGGGGATGAGATTTGCGCACCCACCCACAATTTTAGGTGCGCATTTATCGAATCCCCACAAGCCCGCCAATTCTTCAAAAAATCAAAGTTTTGCGGCGGCGATTTCCTTGCGAATTTTATCGGCAATTTTTGCGAGTTCTTCCTGGCTTGCCTTTTTCCCCTTGCACGGGTCAATGTCGTTTATGTTGTTTACCGGAATAATGTGAATATGGACATGCGGTACTGAAAGTCCTTCGACTCCAAGGCCGATGCGCTTTGCGCCCGTTGCTTTTCTTATCGGCTCGGAAAGCGCCTTTGCGCGATTTAAAATCTCGGCGTATTGTTTGTCATCCATCGAAAATATGTAGTCAGAATGCGCCTTTGGAATAAGAAGGACGTGGCCTTGCTGAACGGGATTTATATCAAGAAATGCAAGAAAATTTTCATCTTCCCATACTTTTTGGCTTGGAATTTCGCCTTTAACTATCTTGCAGAAAATGCAATTTTCCGGCAAAAAACCACTTACTTCTTTTTCTTTGCTTTCAGGTTTGCCTTTCTTGCAGCGCGCGCCTTCTTCAATGCGGCCAGGCGCTTCTTTGCGAGTTGCTCTTCGGCCCTGCGCTTCTTTTCCCTCACCCTGCGCGCCTTTTCAAGAGCCGCCTTGCGCTTCTTTTTTGCATCTATGGACTTTGCGAGGCCTTCCGCAGTTATGCCAAGGACTTCGTCGACTTTTCCTTCAACATGAACATCCTCTTCGATGCGGGAA
>JAQUQK010000182.1 GCA_028716125.1 Thermoplasmatota archaeon
TTCGCCTGATCTCGAGGACAATTGGACGATTTTCGAAGAGATTTGGGTGGAAATTGGTAAAAAGAATAAAACCGGGGAACCGATGGAGGAGATTAAATGAGCAAATGTAAAAGCACGGCATTGATTTGCGGGATTTTCGCACTCGGCGGCATTCTGGGCATCGCAATATCCGAATTATTCCTGCTTGGCCACGGCCAGAACAGGGAGACGGAAATATACATACTCATTAAATCGGCGCTTACCACGTCCAACATACTTCTGTCGCTGATACTGATTTTTACATATTTCCGGCTTTACAGGCAGGTCGGATCCGGATTTACGCTTGCAATACTTGTGGCGATGTTTGCCATGCTAGCTTATTCTGTAACGTCCCATCCAATGATTCACGCAATTTGCGGATACTGCGTCGCCGGGCTTGGCCCGTTCATAATCATCCCGGACGTTTTCGCCACGCTTGCCCTTGGTGTGCTGCTCTACGTCGGCCTGGAATGACCTAATTTAGGTGGAATTTGGGTGTGAAATTGGCATAATCCTTTATTTACTTAGTTCATGTCAAATTAACAATAGTTAACTTGATGTGAGAAAAATGTTCGGAAGAATATTGTTTCGTTCGATGGCAAAACACAAGGGAAGAGTGGCGCTTGCGGTGGTTTCGATAATTGTCGGCGTGAGCATTGCCTCGGCCCTCGTTTCCGTGTCGTCTGGAATAGAAGAGAAGATTGCCGCGGAGTTCAAGGCATACGGGGCTAACATATTGATAGTGCCCAAGAGCGAAACTCTGCAGGTGCAGATAGGCAGCATCAATTACGGCTCGGTCACTGAGCAGAAATACATAAACGAATCGGACCTTTCGGCACTTTCCAGCCTGGGTACGACAACTTATGAGGGAAAGATAGTTAACGTCACCGACCGCATCTTGGGCTATGCCCCTTATTTCTACACCGTAGTTGGCATCAAAGGCCAGAATGCGGTGTTCGTGGGAACGAATTTCAGCAGCGTCCGCCGCATCAGCCCGTGGTGGTCGGTAAACGGGACATGGGCCAACGGCGACAGCGACGCCATGATTGGACGTGTAGTGTCTGAAAAGTTAGGGCTTTCCATAGGCGACTCTTTCACGGTTTACCACAATGACACAAAACAGGAACACTCCAGATCGTTCACCGTTTCCGGCATAGTGTCCACTGGCAGCTCCGAAGACGAACAGGTTTTTGCCAATCTGGGCGTGGCGCAGGCGATTGCTGGAAAGCCCGGATCGATTAGCGTTGTCCAGGTTAGCGCGAACTGCTTGAAGTGCCCTATAGAGGTAATTACGGAAAGAATGCAGGAAAAACTGCCGTATGCCGAAGTTCGCTCGGTAAAGCAGATTGCGGCCGCCGAAATGCTCCTGCTTGGCAAAATACAAAGTCTGCTCGTGCTGATTGCCGCAATAGGATTGGCGGCAAGCGTTATGGGCGTCATGAGCACGATGACCGCAAGCGTCCTTGAGCGCATCAAGGAAATAGGAATAATGAAGGCGGTTGGCGCTTCCAGGAAGGACGTAACCATGCTCATTGGGGCCGAGGCGCTAATCGTTGGCGCGGTAGGTGGAATGCTGGGATATGTCGCAGGAGCAGTCCTTGCCTCCTTTATCGGACAACAGGTATTCGGCACAACTATCCCGCTCAACCTCATAGCAATACCGATTTCCGGCGGAGTTGCAATACTTGTGGCCATAATTGCAAGCATCATTCCGATAAGAAGGGCGGTAAACATACAGCCCGCCATTGTCCTAAGAGGCGAATAAAATGAAGAAGGCCATTGAATGGGCGAATGAAGCGAAAAGAGCGGTGGAACAGCGGCCCATAATAACTGTGCACGATGTTGTCAAAAAATACAGCGAATCCGTATTTGCCCTAAACGGCGTGTCCCTTAATGTCAAGAAGGGGGACTGGCTTACGATAGTAGGGCCAAGCGGAAGCGGAAAAACTACGCTGATGAACATGCTGGGCGGGCTGGACAGGCCCACCAGCGGATCGTTGGTTGTGGATGGAACCGACATAACAAAACTAAACGAGCAGGAACTCACCAAATTCCGCAGGGAAAGATTCGGGTATATCTTCCAGCAGTTCCATCTCGTGCCATATCTGAGCGCGCTGGAAAACGCCATGCTTGCCCAGTATTTCAAGAACAAGAAAAGCAACGGGCAGGACAATGCGGCAAAGGCGCTGGAAACGGTAGGGCTTGGCCATAGGCTTGGGCACGTGCCCGGGCAATTGTCGGGCGGAGAGCAGCAGCGCGTGGCCATAGCAAGGGCGCTCGTCAATAAGCCGGAGATACTGTTCGCGGACGAGCCTACCGGCAATCTTGACCAGAAGACTGGAATGGAGATAATGGGCCTGCTTGCAAAACTCAATGCTGAGGGGCGCACTATAGTGATGATAACCCACGACGAGAAGATAGCGCAGTTCGGATCCCGCATGATCAAGATGGTAGACGGAAAAGTGGTGAAGGAATGGCGAAAGGTATCGCCGTTGCGAGGGCTGTAAATGGTAAAACGACTGGCCGCAGCATTGGTTGTCCTGACTGTGCTGGCAACAACGCTGCCTGGATGCCTGCAGTCAAAGCCAACCGGCAAGGCGCCCGATTTACAGCTTAGGAATATAGATACAAGCGGGGCGTTCAAACTGTCGGATTATGCCGGAAAGGTCATTGTCCTGGATTTCATGGCCACGTGGTGCGGAGCCTGCAAACAGGAGATGCCCGTGTTAAAAGAAGTGTATGACAGAGTGGGCGGCAATGTCGTGATGATCAGCATAGACGTGGACGAGGAAAGCACCGAAGAAATGAAAAATTTCAAGAGCGAGTACGGCGCAGATTGGACGTTCGCGTCCTCGGAAGATGACAGCCCGGTCCAGAAATATCAAATAGAATACATTCCGAAAATAGTGATTATCAATGCAAATTTCGACGTCTCTTTCTCTTATGTCGGCACGCTGGCCAAAGAAAAAATATTGGATGAGATAGAAAAGGCATATTAAGTTGATGGATGTGATGAAATGAAGGGAAATGTCCTAAGGTCGAAGGCAATGGGCGCGATGGCGGTAATGATGCTAATTGGCATAATGCTGACTGGATGTGTAGGCCCAAGCGGGAACGGATACTCCGGCAAATATAAGATAGCCTCGGCGGAAAACGGATACGTTTCGATTCCCGCGTCCGAAATTAGCACCGCTGTGTCCTGGTACCAGTACAACTATGGCGGAGTTGCAGTAAAGTTCTTCGCGGTCAAAGGCGGCGATGGAAAGATTCGCACGGCTTTTGATGCCTGCGACGTCTGCTACCCTGAAAAGAAGGGATACAGCCAGGATGGCGCATATATGTCATGCAACAACTGCGGAAAGAAATTTGCAGTAAACAGCATAGGCACGGACAACACCAAGGGCGGATGCTGGCCTGGATACCTGCCCCGCACAATATCCGGAGACAACGTACAGATAAGCGAGAGCGAC
>JAQUQK010000183.1 GCA_028716125.1 Thermoplasmatota archaeon
CATGAATTGTGCCAATTGGATTTTCGACAAATTGGAAGAATACAACTTCATGGCGGAGTGGCAGAACTTCACAGGAAACGCAGGATACCTGAACGGCACTGCGCTCCACAATGTCATTGGCACTAAGAAGGGAACGACCAACGCCACGCTTATATTGGCGGCCCATTATGACACTAGGCCATGGGCTGACAGCAAGTTCGTCTACAACAAGACATGGAACATGGCAATCGGCAGCCCCCGCAGCGAAACATTGGACAGGCTGATTTCCGAAAACAACGTATCTCCCGTCATGGGCGCAAACGATGCAGGAAGCGGCGTTGCAGTGCTTCTGGAGATGGCGCGCGTACTTTCGCATCAGAACCTCACGATAACCATAAAATTAATGTTTTTTGACGGCGAGGATGCGGGCAATTATACCCCTGGTTTTGACAATACATGGTGCCTCGGCTCCGAATACACTGCTTCAAAACTTTCTGCCGAAGAAATCAAGAACATAAACAAATGCGGCTTCATACTTCTGGATATGGTCGGGGACAAGAACTTGTCTTTGCCAAAGGAGCGCATTTCAAATGAATCGCTACAGAACATAATATGGAACATCGCTTATCTTGCAAATATCACGCAGTTCAAGAATGCCACCGGGTGGTCGATAACTGACGACCACGTTCCATTCAAAAATGCAGGAGTAAAAGCAATAGACATAATACACACATCCACCCCTCCGGCAGGCCCGGTTTTCCCTGCAACCTGGCATACAACCCGCGATACAATTGAAAACATCTCAAAGGAAAGCCTTGGAGCAGTCGGCATGGTTGTGGAAAGGACTATATATATGCTTGATGGCCTGAATTATTTATCAATAATTTTTGGCGGCATGAGCTTTCAGTGAAAAATAACTCGAAAATCGTAAAACCCCCAAAACAAGAATACTTTATACTTTTATCTGATTCCAGTTTGGGTTCTGGTGGATAGATGAGCGACGTTGAATTCGTTGGCGAGAAGTGCGGCGTCATAAGCATGGCAAGAAAAGACCCAATTCCGTTTTACATGTATTATGCCTTAAGGGCGATACAGCACCGTGGGCAGGAAGCTGCCGGAATGGCACTTTTTGACCCCGATGAGAAGAAGATAGTCTGCACAAAAGGGCTCGGCCTTGTTGAAAGCATTTTTCGAAGGCGCCAGATGGAAGATCTCAAGGGCAGCATGGGCATAGGCCATACTTATTATTCAATCCGCCTTTCAAAGCCGGAAAACGCGCAGCCGCACCTCATAAAGACGGCGGTGGGCGACATCGCGCTTGCGCATAATGGAATCATAGTGAACTCGGGCCAGCTGATACAGGAACTAAAGGCGAAAGGCCACGCTTTTGTCACGGACACTGAAGAAGAGGCGATGGCATACATTCTTGCAGAAGAGCTTTTTGCGGGAAACGATATAGTCAAGGCCGCAAAGAAAATGGTAAAGAGGCTTGCCGGCTCATATGCGCTTTCAATCATGATAGGCGAGCGCGTTTTCGCTCTTCGCGACCCGCTTGGCATCCGCCCGATGTGCCTTGGAAAATTCAAGGACGGAAGCGGCTATATTGCGGCATCGGAAAGCGTTGCGCTTGACGTAACCGACGCCGAACTTATCCGCGACGTTGCGCCCGGCGAACTTTTGGAACTCAAGCCGGACGGAATAGAATCAAACATTGTTGGATCTCTTGAGAACAAGTCATACTGCTTCTTCGAGCACGTTTATTTCGCAAGGCCGGACTCGGTTATAGAAGGGCACTCGGTTTACGAGACGCGCAAGAGCATAGGCCGCGTTCTTGCAAAAGAGCAGCCGGTAAAGGCGGACGTCGTAGTTCCAATACCCGATTCAGGGCGCGCCCATGCCCAGGGATTCTCGGACGTTTCCGGGATTCCGATGGCCGAAGGCCTCATCAAGAACAGGTACATCAACCGCACTTTCATAATGCCGGACCAGAAGACGCGCGACATGAGCGTGCGCGAGAAGCTGAACCCGGTAAAGAGCGAAATCGCAGGAAGGCGCGTTGTCCTCATTGACGATTCAATAGTGCGCGGAACCACAATGCGCAGGATTGTAAAAATGGTCAGAGACGCCGGCGCAAAAGAGGTGCACGTGCGCGTCGGCTCCCCACCAATCATAGCGCCATGCTACCTTGGAATCGACATGACCACGCGCGACCAGTTCGTAGCGGTGGGAAAAACAATCCCCGAAATAGAAAAGGAAATAGGCGCAGACTCTGTTGGATATATCAGCATCGACGGACTTATCAGCGCAATAAAGCTTGCCAGGAACGACACCTGCCTTGGATGCGTAAGCGCAGAATACCCGATAAAAATCGAAGGAGAAAAGGAAAGATTCCAGCAAAGATTGATGTGAAATTTACTTCTTTTCCCTCACAATTTTTCCGTCTTTTATCACGGTTTCAACAATATTACCGCCGAACCTGTATCCAAGGAATTTGTGGTTTGGCGCATCTAAAATTATGATGTCGGCGCACTTTCCTTTTTCCAGCGAGCCGATTTGGTCTGCCATTCCAATCGAATGCGCCGCGTTTATAGTTGATGCAACAATCGCTTCGGCAGGCGTCATTTCCATCTGATAGCAGGCGAGTGCGATGACAAGTTGCATGTTCTCGTTCCAGCAGTTCGGGTTCATGTCAGTGGCAAGGGCGACAGGCACTCCGGCGTCGATTAATTTGCGCGCTGGCGCGTATTTTCCGGTGCGAAGGGCAAGAGCTGCGCCAGGAAGAAGAGTAGCCATGACTTTTTTGGATGCAAGCGCCTTTATTCCCTTGTCGCTCACGGCGAGCAGATGGTCGGCAGAAGCGCAGTTCAGTTCAGTCGCAATCTCCGCGCCAGTTGTATTCTCAATCTCGTCCGCGTGAATTCTTATGCCGAATTTCAGCTTCTTCGCCGCTTTCAATATTTTGCGAGTTTGTTCGGGTGTGAAAACGCCTTTTTCGCAGAAGACGTCGCAGTATTTAGCAAGTTTTGTCTTTGCGATGGCTGGGAGCGCCTTTTTGACGATGAATTCCGTATATCCGTCAAAGTCCTTGAATTCAGGCGCAAGCGCATGTGCGCCCATGTAAGTCGGAACAATGGTCATTGGATGCGATTCTGAAAGCTCTTTTGCAACTTCAAGCATCTTGATTTCGTCTTCTATATTCAGGCCGTAGCCGGTTTTTGCTTCAATCGTTGTAGTGCCGCAGTCAAGCATCGCGTCGAGGCGCTTTTTCGCTTCAACTTTTAGCGCTTCCTTTGACGCCGAGCGCGTCTGGCTGACAGTATAGTTTATCCCGCCGCCGCGCTTTGCGATTTCCATGTATTTCATGCCCTGGATTTTCCATTCCAGTTCGAACTCGCGGGCACCTGCAAAAACAAGGTGGGTGTGGGAATCAACGAATCCTGGTATAACTGTTTTTCCGGTTGCGTCGATCGTCTTTTTTGCTTCGAATTTTC
>JAQUQK010000184.1 GCA_028716125.1 Thermoplasmatota archaeon
CTGTGCCCATCTGTCACCTTCGGAGGCGGAAACCCAGGTAAATATGGTTCTGTCGCCTTCCACACCGATGTAATTCAGGAAACTTTTTAACGTCGCAAACTTGCGCCGTGCCACCAGATTTCCTGAGGTATAGTGGCATTCACCCGGGTGTCAACCCGAAACCAGAACTCCGTCGGCGCCCGTCTGCAGGGCTTTCACAATATAAAAAGGATTGATTCTTCCCGTACAGGGAACGCGGATGATCCGGACATTTGTAGGATACTGAATTCTACTTATACCCGCCAGATCGGCGCCCGCATAGGTACACCAGTTGCAGACAATGGCAACGAATTTCGGTGTCCATTCTTTGTTTGCCAAGTTTTCAGCCATATATTCTCCTTCCAGCGGCCGGACGGCTTTTATGCCGTTAGCCTTCATTTAAGTTATAAATCTGCGCCAATACTTCTTCGTTGTTAAAACCATTGAGGTCCACGGCATTCATGCGACATGACGCCGTGCATACGCCGCAACCCTTGCAAAGCACCGCGTTGACTTCGGCGCAGCCTTCCGCAACATTCACCTGAATCGCGCTGTACGGGCAATTGATTTCGCAGAGACCGCAAGCCGAGCAACGTTCTTTGTTGACGTAGGCTGTCTTGCCTTCAGCCTGAATGTAATCAAGACATAGAACCATGCAAGCGCGCGATACGGCGGCATTGGCCTGTGTTATCGATTCGTCGCTGAATTTCGGTGAATGCGCCATGCCGCACATAAAAACACCGTCGGTCGCGAAATCAACCGGACGTAGTTTGACGTGCGCTTCGAGGAAAAATCCATCCTGATTCGTGGGCACTTTCAACATATTGCCGATGGTTACGTTTTCCGGATTCGGAACAACTCCAACACTCAAAGCCACCAGATCGGCGGGCAAACTGATCTCTTCGTTAAGAATCGGATCAAATATTCTGACTTCCACTTTATCGCCCGAAGCAATCACTTCCGGTTTGCGATTTTCCTCATAAGAGATGAACTTAACGTTCAATTCACGCGCTTTCTTATAATAATCCTCCTTGAAAGCGAAGGTGCGGATATCGCGGTAAATAATCGTAATGTCGCGAGATGGATCGGCTTCTTTAAGTTCGAGGGCGTTCTTGATCGCTTCAGAACAGCAGTAACGGCTGCAATACGGTCTTTCCTTGTCGCGGCTTCCCACGCACTGAATCATGACCACATTTTTCATGGCAGCGAGTTTGGTATCCTTCTCGTAGATCATGGTTTCCAGTTCTCTTTGCGTTTTCACCGCCGCGTTCTGACCGTAGAGATATTCTTTGGGTTTGTTTTCGTAGGCGCCGATGGCAACAATGACCACACCGTGTTCGAAAACTTTTTCGCCGTCCTTGGACTGAACGGTCGTTTTGTAGTTACCGATATACCCTTCAATCTTCTTGATCTCGGCGGATGTGACTACCGTGATTAAAGGATTCTTATATATTTTATCCAGCAAACTCTTCAAATGCGTTCTGGTATCGAGACCCTCGAGTGTCTTGTAAAGATGATTGTAATTTCCACCCAGGCGATCTTCTTTTTCTACAACGAATGATGCGAAACCCTGATCGGCCAGCGACAGAGCCGCGGTCATACCGGCCAAACCACCGCCGATAATCAAGGCCTGATGATTGACAGGCAATTGACCCGGTTTCAAAGGTTTCAGGTATTGAGCCTTGGCTACAGCCATGCGCAGCAGATCTTTTGCTTTTTCGGTCGCCGCTTCCGGCTCGTGCATATGCACCCAGGAATCCTGATCGCGGATATTGGCCATCTCAAACAGGTATCGGTTCAGACCGGCCTTTTCACAGTTTTCCTGGAACAGGCCTTCATGCGTACGGGGTGAACAGGACGCCACAACAACCCGGGTGAGATCTTTTTCCTTGATGACTTCGGCCATCTTCACCGCTGTATCCTGTGAGCAGGTAAATAAATTATCAGCAGAATATACAACCGTCGGTAGTGTCGCGGCATAATCTCTGACTGCCGGAACATCAACAACACCGCCGATATTGATACCGCAGTGGCAGACAAACACACCTGTGCGCACTCCCGTGCCGCGCATATCTTTTTCGTCCGGATTGTCCACCGGAGTAATCATCGTTCCGCGCCTTGCGGCCAGTAATCCTTCCGCGCAGGCAGCCGCAGCCGAGGCTTCCATAACCGTTTCGGGAATATCTTTAGGTCCGCCGAAGGCGCCGCAGACAAAAACTCCGGGACGCGATGTTTGAACGGGATTTTCCAGAGAAGTCTTGCAGAATCCGTGTCCCTCAAGCTCAATACCGAGATTGGCAGACAGCTGCTTGGCTTCTTTGGGAGGCATCAAACCGACAGACAGAACCACCATATCAAATTCTTCTTCGGTCAGGGTTCCGTCCTGATTGACATAGGTAATCAGCAGATTGTTGGTCTGCTGCAATTCTTTAATAACTGACGGCATGGAGCGGATATAGCGGATGCCGTATTCGTCTTTGGCGCGATTGACAAATCTATCGAAATCCTTGCCGTGCGCGCGGATGTCCATGTAAAAAATGGTAGGCTCCAATCCTTTGGCATGTTCCTTGCCGATGATCGCCTCTTTGGTAGCATACATACAGCAAACCGATGAGCACCAGCTGTTCCCGCAGGAAACGTCACGCGAACCGACGCACTGAATGAAGGCGATTTTCTTGGGCTCTTTGCCGTCGGAAATTCTCTGCACATGACCGAAGAACGGACCGGACGCGGACAGGATTCTTTCGAACTGAAGTGCCGTAATAACATTTTTGTAGATGCCGTAGCCGTATTCGCCGCGCAAATTCGGATCAAACAGTTCAAAACCGGGCGAAGCGATAATGGCGCCCACTTCGATGGTTTCCTCTTCCACTTTCATGTCGTGGTCGATGGCCTTGGCAATACAGGCCTCCACGCACTGATAACATTCAGAACAAATACCGCAATTCAAACAGCGCAGTGCTTCCGCTTTGGCCTGCGCTTCGTCAAAACCGATACCGACTTCCTTGAAATTGGTTCTGCGTTCTTCCGGCTTCATGAGGGGATATTTTTCACGGGGAACTTTGGCCACGTTGGAAACATCGGCCTTATCAGCCAGATCTTTGGTCCAGTCTTTTGCGCGGCCGGCTTTTACATCTTCGCCCATCAGATAACGATTGATGGATTTGGCCGCTTCCTTACCGGCAAACACGGCCTTAACAACTGTCTGCGGACCGGTAGCCACGTCACCACCGGTGAAAACTCCGGCAACATTGGTTGCATAGGTGACTTCATCATAATCGAGGTTATTCCACTTATTAATGGAAACGCCGCTTTCTTTGGTAATGAAAGATAAATCCGCTTCCTGACCAATGGCGGGAACGATAGAAT
>JAQUQK010000185.1 GCA_028716125.1 Thermoplasmatota archaeon
TGAGTATGCCTATAGTGGCTTCCTTCCTGTCAACAATGAGCAGGCCGTACTTCTCCCTTTCCACCAAAAACTGCTCAAGCGGCTCAAGGAAAAATGTGGAGTCGCACCTGTAAGCGTAAACGTTTATTGGCTCTGGCGGCTCCAGCATATAAGAAACCATTTCCGTCTTGTCCGCGCCAATGGACTTATGGCCGAAGAAGAACACGACGCCGTTTGGCGGTGGCGCCTTGAAATATTTGAGCCTTGCAAGAATCGATTCAATCGCCGAAGTGACGTTTTTGCGCGTGGTTTTCGACTTGATGTTTGAAGACTGCGAATATTCCTCGCGCAGGTATCCCGCCACGTCCGAAATCTGGCGCGTTGGGGGTATGTAAAGCGAAATGAGTTCGGTGTGCTGCCCTCGACACTTGCGCAACTCCTCTAAGGTGCGCTTGAACTCGTATTTTTTGATTGCGTCATCCATTTCTAAACGAGGGGGTATCGATAGGGAAGTTTTAAGTGTGGCGGATATTCAAATTTGTATTATTTTTACTCACAGTTTCTTCTAAATCGTGCTGAACAACTCTTCGTTTATTATAAATATCGAGCTAAGAACAAGATTTGCTTTTTCTTTATTCAGAACTTCTGTTGTAGGGTGTGCCGCACGAATTCCAAAAAATTTCGAGAGAGTTAACATCGATCCGTGATGATCTGATTTTATGATGCCGTTTTCTACCAATTTTTCAATCTGGGACTTGAGTGAACCTTCTGAAATGTTGTTTTTAGCGCATAATTTGTTAACCATATCCTGAAGTATGTTTCTGCAAACGCAGATACACGCAGTATATGCACCGATTGAATACGAATCCAAAGCTTCGTTAATCAATTTCATATTATTTCCATCGAATTTTGCTATTTGGTCATCACTAACAATATAATCTGATTTGCTTCTAGACTGTTTGATTATTTCTAGATATTCTTTCTCCTTTTCAGATGTATTTTTCATCTCTTTACGCAGTTCGGCATTCTCTGAATTCAACCTCTCAATTTTTTTATCTTTATTTCCGGTAACGTTATCTAAAAACGAAACAATCATCCTGAGATTTGAAATAATCTTCATTAGGTCAGATTGATCGGGATATGATGAATGGTATAACTGTTGGAAATCATAGGGACTTTTGTAAGCGGACTGTTTGATTTTCAATGTGATTTTATTTGTTTCATCGGCAGCATAATTGTAGAATTCAACATTGCGATTTTTATATGCGTTTATTGTAGTATCAAGTAGAGTTGTGGCAATATTCAGTAAAATCTCAGCTTCGTCCACCATAATATTGGATATACATTTACTTCATATAAAATTGCGTTTTTGGTTTACTACATATTCAAATCCCTTACTTTTATAAATCGCCATCTGATTCCCTGTCTGGACTTATCCCGTAGGAGAGTACCTTGTGTGCTCGTGGCTAGCGCCATTCGGACAAATTGTAATTTAAGTTCGCCAGCAACATTGTTGAGCGAACAATTATTGCATTTTGTCCGAAATCAACTACGGAGGTGTCGAAATGGCAGATGCAGTGATTGAAGCAATAAAGAAGGCCATTGAGGGATCTAAGCCGCTCGAGAGGAAGTTCAAGCAGACTCTCGATTTGGCGATAAACCTCAAGGAAATAGACCTCAAGAACCCTAAGAACAGGATGGACGAAAACATCCTGCTTCCGAAGGGAAGGGGAAAGGCAGTGAAGGTAGGCGCGTTCGGCGCAGGCGAATTCGCGATGAAGGCCAAGAAGGCGGCAGATTATGTCATCCTTCCGGCGGACATCGACAATTACGCGGCGAACAAGAAGCAGTTCAAGAAGATTGCTTCCGAATGCAAGTACTTCATAGCCGAGGCGAACTTGATGGTGCCGATCGGCAAGAAGCTCGGTGCGATACTGGCAGTCAGGGGCAAGATGCCTATGCCGTATCCGTCGAACATCGACCCCGCGGCAATAATCAACAACCTGAAGAACACCGTCAAGGTCAAGACCCCGAAAGACAGCCCGGTTATACACGTGGCGGTCGGAACTGAGGAGATGAGCCCGGAAGACATCGCGGCAAACATACACGCCGTGATTGAAAGGGTCGAGAAGAAGCTGGAAAGGGGCAAGCACAACGTGCGCTCCATCCACATCAAGACCACGATGGGCCCTGACGTAAGGCTGAGGTGATCAAATGGTCTCTAAGGCAAACGTTGCAGAAGTAAAGGAACTTACCAAGATAATATCATCCAAGCCGGTAGTAGGCGTTGTGGATATTACAAGAATTCCCGCGCCAGCAATCCAGAAGATGCGCAAGGCGATGCGCGAGCACACAATACTCGTCCGCTCGTCCAAGAATTCCCTTTTGGAGCACGCACTTATAGAGGTAGCAAAGGGCACAGCAGGCCTCGATGGGCTCAAGCAGTACATCGGCGGGCAGGCTGCGGTAGTAATATCAAGCGAGAACCCTTTCAAGCTCTGGAAGTCGCTCAACTCGACAAAGAGCAAGTCCCCGGCAAAAGGCGGAGAAATTGCGCCCGAAGACATAATGGTCAAGGCAGGCGACACACCGTTCAAGCCAGGCCCGGTAGTAAGCGAACTCCAGAAGGTCGGAATTCCCGCGGCAATCGAGAAGAGCAAGGTCGTCATAAAAAGCGACAAGGTTCTTGTCAAGAAAGGCGAGAAGATTTCGCGCGACATAGCGCTCGCACTTACCAAGCTGGAAATTTACCCGCTCACGATTGGACTTGACCTCAAGGCGGCATTCGCCGAGGGAATGGTATATCCAGGCGACGTGCTTGTAGTTGATGATGTCGTATTCGCAGGCAAGATTGGCCTTGCATCCGCACAGGCGCTTGCACTCGCGATGGGCACCGGATACATGACGCCGGAAACCGTACCGCCGCTCATGCAGCGCGCGTACCGCCAGTGCGTCCACCTTGCGGTGAAGGCGGAAATAACCACGCCGGAAACTGTAGCTCCGCTCATCCAGCAGGCATACGCCCAGATGACCGCAATCGCGGCGCCTGCGGCACAAGAGGCAAAGCCGGCCGAGAAGAAAGAGGAGAAGAAGGAAGAGAAAGTCGAGGAAGAGGCGACCGCAGGACTCGGCGCCCTCTTCGGCTAATCTTCCAATTTAATCTGTTTAATCTTGTCTCGGCGCCGGTGTCGGCGTCTGGGGCGCACCCTTTGATATAAAGGGTTAAAACTGAACTATAGATTCAGGAGTATAAAATTTCGGAGGAATACACATGGAATACATATATGCGGCACTGCTGCTCCACGCGGCAAAGAAGGAAGTTAGCGAAGCAAACGTAACCGGCGTTCTTAAGGGCGCAGGCGTTGCAACGAACGACG
>JAQUQK010000186.1 GCA_028716125.1 Thermoplasmatota archaeon
GCCTGTAATGGTCGGGGGTGCGGATACGCAATGCGCCCTCGTGGGATCTGGGTGCGTAAAGCCCGGCGAAGTCGGAATTGTCGCGGGAACCACGATGCCGGTTCAGATGATAACCGAGGAGCCCATCTGGGACAAGAAGCGCAGGATATGGACCGGCTGCCACTCTTCCAAAAATCAGTGGAACATAGAATCAAATGCAGGAATGGCAGGCTTCGTCTACAAATGGCTAAAGGAAAGCGCCATTAATGGAAAATCCGCGAATTTTGAAGGAAGAAAACCCGAAATTTCCTATGATGAAATGCGGCAAATGGCGGAAAAAGCGCCTCTCGGTTCCAATAACACACTATCATTCCTCGGAACTGAAATAATGGACATAAACGACGTTTACACGATTCGCCCCGGAATTTTCATGTTCCCTCCGCCTTCAAATCCGATGGTCGAGAATCCGATGGACCTTGGCTGCATGATACGCGCAACTCTTGAAAATTTCTGCTTTGCAGTTAAAGGCAACATCGAACAGATTTCCGAAATTTCGGGAATTTCGCCAAAGCAGGCATTCGTCACCGGCGGACTTAGCAAAAACACATTCTGGACTCAGATGCTTGCGGACGTTCTTGGCGTGCCGATTAAGGTGGCGAAGGTGCGCGAGGGCGCAGGCCTGGGCCTTGCGGCGATGACTGCCGTTGGCGCAGGCGTTTACAAAAATCTAGGGGAAGCCGTGAAAAGCATGGTTTCATATGAAAATGACTTTTTGCCAAACCTCCAGAACACGGAGGAATACAAATCCATATTCGAAACATGGAGAGAAAATTATAACAAGTTTGGCGATATGGCGAGGAACAGGTAAATGGTGAGAGAGATGGATGCAGCAGAAATTCAGGAAGTGAAGCAAAAGATTGTGGAAGCCGGGAAATACATACTGGAAAAAGGGCTTGTCCACGGCAAGTCGGGCAACATCAGCGTAAGGATTGACGAGAACCGCGTGGCAATAACGCCAAGCGCCCTGCCGTACCCGCTGATAACTCCGGAAGCAATACTGATTCTTGACCTTGAGGGCAACATCGTCGAAGGCGACTTCAACCCGTCAAGCGAAGCAAAGATGCATCTTTCAATATACAAGGCGCGCCCTGATGTAAATTCAGTAGTCCACACGCATTCAGTATATGGAAGCGCTCTCGCCTGCTGCAGGAAGAGAATTCCAGTTTTCCTTGACGAGGCAGTTCCCACTCTTGGTGGCGCAATTGAAGTCTCAGAATACGGAACGCCCGGAAGCTTCGAGCTTGCAGACGGGGTTGCAAAGGCAGTGGGGCAGAACAATGCCGCCCTTGTTGCAAACCACGGCGTAGTCGCCTGCGGCCCGACGCTTGAAAAGGCGATGCACAACGTTGAATTCGTGGAGCGCATTGCAAAGATGTACATAATGGCAAAGATGGTTGGCGAGCCGATAAACCTGTCCGACGACGTAATTGCAATGGAGCGCGAGATATTCGAAGCGCTGAACAGATAAACTGTCAATTGATTTTTCTTTTTCAATTTTTGCCCAATGGGTGCTCAAATGTACGGTGTAAATGGGAAAATACTTGCAGTAGACCTTTCCGCTGGAACTCTGAAAGAAGAGAATCTTGACGGCGAAACATACAAGAATTTTCTTGGCGGCTACGGCATTGGCGCAAAATACATTTACGAGCGCACAAAGCCGGGATACGACCCTCTCGGCGAGGAAGCGATTTTAGGATTTACAACCGGATTTTTCACAGGAAACGGAATCCCTTTCAGCGGGCGCTACATGGCCTGCGGCAAGTCCCCTCTCACTGGCGGCTGGGGCGATGCCAATTCCGGAGGCGCATTCGGGCCGGAACTCAAGTCCGCAGGATACGATGCGGTTTTCGTGCGCGGCATTTCAAAGAAACCGGTTTATCTTTCAATAGCCGACGGAAAGGCGCAGCTCAATGATGCGTCCGAACTCTGGGGCAAGGACACGATAGAAACAGAGGAAGCGCTCCTCAAAAAGCACGGGAAATGCGAGGTTGCCTGCATAGGCCCTGCAAGCGAAAAACTCTCATTGATTTCGGGCATAGTCAACAACAAGGGGCGCATTGCCGCAAGGTCGGGTCTTGGCGCGGTAATGGGCTCCAAAAAACTCAAGGCCGTCGTTGTAAAAGGAAGCGCGAAATTCGAGGCGCACGACAAGGAAAAACTGTCAAAGCTCACTGCAGAATACATCAAGCCATTCAAGGCCAAGGACCCGGGAATGCTTGCTTTTTTCCTCAAGAGAATTCAATCGCTTTTGCCGATGATGCGCTTGTTCGGCGCCACTATGGATGCAGGGCCGCGCAACGGAAAAATATTGGTTTACAAAAGATACGGCACTTGTTTTGCCACAGCAGTTTCTTCAGAAATGGGCGACTCGCCGGTGAAAAACTGGTCGGGTGTCGGATTCTTGGATTTCCCTATCTCGCGCAGCGGAAAGATAGGCGACGAGTCAGTGATAAGATACCAGAAGAAGAAATATTATTGCAGGAACTGCCCGGTTGGATGCGGCGGCATATTTGAGGTCAAAGATGGAAAGTATCCTCTCGCCGAAACGCACAAGCCGGAATACGAGACGCTTTGCGCTTTCGGGACGCTTGCGCTAAACGACGACCTTGAATCAATAATGAAGCTCAACGACGACTGCAACCGCTACGGCCTTGACACCATTTCCACTGGCGGGGTTTGCGCCTTTGCCATAGAATGCTTTGAAAAAGGACTAATCACAAAAGAACAGGCTGGCGGGCTTGAATTGCATTGGGGAGCAGGCGACGCCATGGTCAATCTTGTCGGAATGATCGCAAGGCGCGAAGGCATTGGAGACATTCTTGCGGACGGTGTTAAGCGGGCATCCGAAAAAATTCCCGGTTCCGCAGAATTCGCGATAAACGCCGGAGGGCAGGAACTGCCAATGCACGATTCAAAATACGACCCCACACTTTCCGTGTCATTTACTGCAGACCCGACGCCAGGGCGCCATACCCAGTGGAGCGAGGGGATTGCAAAACTGTCCGTAGTTTCCGACATATTCCCTGGAATCGAAATTCCCAAATCAAAGAAATATGAATATGATAAGAAAGGGAAGGTGCTCGCGCTCCATGCAAAATACACCCAGGTGCTTAATTCCTGCGGCATGTGCCATTTCTCACCATTGCTGAATCCGCCGCCGTTTGTGGACTATGTAAATGTAATAACAGACTGGAACTGGGACATGCAGAAACTGCTTGAAACAGGCGAGCGCATCCAGACGCAGCGGCAGTTATTCAACATCCGCGAAGGCATAGACGTGGCGAGCGTTC
>JAQUQK010000187.1 GCA_028716125.1 Thermoplasmatota archaeon
CGTGGACGGAACAGCGAAAGGCGGGAAAACACGATCTCGAGTCTCTGAATGAAGGAAATTGGGACGGTATTTTCATGGGGCTAAGGATGCAGGAAAGCAAGCACCGAAAAATATCTCTCTTAAAATGTCAGACTCCGGGTTGGCCACGATTCTGTTATCAATACAAGAACGGCCAGGCAAGGATCTGCCCGCTGGCGACTTGGACAGTAGAAGACGTGGCGGCGTACTTAATCATCCGTGGCATTCCTGTCTTGCAGCGCTACAAAGACCACGGTTTTGAAGCGCGAACAACCGCCCGCCTGACAGGCGATGCTGTGCGGCAGAATGTATTGACCGAGATTAAGCACAAAAACCCGGAAGGCTGGGAAAGGTTGGTTGCGCGATTCCCGGAATTCAGTTGCTTTGTGTGAGGAGGTAGAAATTTGGATGTTGCGGTATTTGGCACGCGAAATGACGACAATTTAAACCGAATTTACCGGTTGTGCGCTTTCTTCGGGGTAGAAAGGCTGTACGTGGTGAATTCCCGCGCCGGAATCAAGGGAAACCTGTTTTCCGCGAAACAACAGGTAAAAGTGCTTTATGTCAGCGGCGAAGAAGCGTTTTTGGACCAATATTTCCCGGTCATAGTCGGAAGAGTGCGGATGGGCGCTAAACCGCGACAAATCCGATATAGCAAGAATGCCCTGATTTGCATAGGCTCTGAAATAGCGCCTGTTCCAAGAGAGGTTCGGGGAGATATAACCTGGACGATTCCCAAATACGGTAAGGCGCCGGACTTAACAGCGGATCAAGCGCTGGCGATCCTGTTATACGCGGCGGTGAATTAATGTTACGAAAAAGCAAAATCGGCATATTTCCGCAGCTAGACGAAAGAAGACACAAGACAAACACTTGACAAACGAAATACGCGCAAAGTATTGTGAGACAAGGGGTTGACAGGCTTTTCAAGGCGTGGTATGCTGTTAGTGTGGAGAATAATGGAGCACTGGACATCTCCGGGGCTTCGTAAAACCACAAACCCCTGTCTTGAAGATGGGGGTTTTTGTTGTTCTGGACGTTCTAAGCGGCAGAGATCAATCCATCGTTTGGACGGTGGAAGATGAATATTGGGAAAGGGTACCGGGGAAGTACAGAGATAAAGCGCTGTGCTTAGAGTGTTTTTGCAGGATGGCTCCCGAAGTAAGGCTGGAGAACTTTATTTTGCTGTTTAATACGGAGATAAAGCAGAGGCTGAATGATGACGGCAAAGTCCCATAAACGTGGACATGAAATTATTTACAATGGCGATCAATGGCAATACAGCGACACGGGCGAACCGGCAGAGGAGGAAAGGTCGTGTAAGCGTTGTGGGAGAATGCCGACACCGGAAGGACATGACGCTTGTCTTGGCAAATTGCCGGGAGTGGGAGCGGCATGCTGTGGGCATGGGGTGGATGATGCGTATGCCATCGACAATAACCCGAAATTGAAGGCCGAAGAAGGAGAATCCAACTCGAGGGGTGAAGGTTGGTGAATCGCAAAAAGACTAGGAATTATGTGCGGTTTCCGGCTAAAAAAGACAAGGACGGCAATAACCTTTGCCGGGTATGTGGGGAAAAAGTAAAACCGCCCAAGAGGACATTTTGCGATCAAAGGTGTCTCAGGGATTATTACATGCAGACTGATTGGCAAAGAGTTCGTCGGGTGATCTACGAGAGAGACGGCGGCATCTGCATGAAATGCGGCAACCGGGTAAGCCGCGATAACTTTCACGTTGACCACATCAATCCTATCAGCAACGGCGGGGCTGAGTGGGATTTAGAGAATCTCGAACTGTCTTGCCCAGCGTGCAATTTAACAAAAGGGATAAGGCTGTAGGGATCGTATAGGGAGGCGAGAAGGGCTTGATATACGTTAACACTGTTGGATATAATCCAATGCCGGAAGCAAAGAATCCGGCAAGGTTGGCAGACGTGAAAGAATCAATCAAGTGCCTTGAGAAACGCTTAACCGAAATAGAAAAAGAATATGCTGACGAACCATTCCTTCTTGCGCTTTATAGACCGGGGGTTGAGTTGCTGTTAAATAAATACAAAGAGACATTAACAGATCCCAAAGAAGAGAATGAAAGTCCATGAGAAACATATTGGAGCCAATCAAAAGTGAATATGGGGTAAAAATGGAGATGATGCCGGTGGTGATCAAAAGAGATCAGGTGATTGCAAGTGATCCGGTTTGGGTAGTGTATAGAGACGGTGCAGTCATAATGGTTAAAATAGACAAGTCGGTGATGACAGGAGAACGGAGGAGAGGGTATGGGCATGAAAGAGGGCAAAAAAGCGCTTGAAACGGCCTTGGCCAAGAAGGGCGTGACGGTATTATATTTTTCGGCGCTTTGGTGCGGACCGTGCAAGGGATTTGCGCCGGTGATGGAGAAGCTGGCACGGGAGTACGACGGCAGGGATAATGTTGAGTTCGTCAAGGTTGATGTTGACGAAATGTTGGAAGTGGCGGAGGATTGCGGCATCACGGGAGTCCCGGCGGTGGCTGTGATGCTGAAAGGGCGAATGGTGAGGCGGTTTGTAGGGGCGACGGAGGAGTGGGAGATTAAAGAAGCGGTTGAAAGGGCTTTGGAGGCTTGGGACAAAAGATGAAGGTGACAGCATGGAAATTAAAAAGATAAAAACAAAAGATCTCAATCCCGCCAAATACAACCCAAGAAAAGACCTGCAACCCGGCGACCCGGAGTATGAGAAACTCAAAAAGTCCATACTTGAGTTTGACTATATAGACCCAATCATCTGGAACAAGCGGACCGGGCGGGTTGTGGGCGGCCACCAGCGCCTGAAGATTTTAAAAGAATTGGGCCGGACAGAAATAGATGTGTCAGTGGTTGACCTGTCGGAGAAAAAAGAGAAAGCGTTAAATTTAGCGCTTAATAAAAACATCGGAGATTGGGACCTGCCGATGCTAAAGGATTTGCTTGAGGATCTTGACACCGGCGAGTTTGACGATATTGAGATTACCGGGTTTGACGAGGAAGAGATTGAAAGCCTGATGACACAATTTCATGTCGAAGAAGACACCGGAGAAGCCAAAAAAAGTATCAAAGAAAATGAATGTCCCAAATGCGGGTTTAAATGGTGATTAGAATGAAAATGTATGGAAATTGGCGACCGCGCAAGAACAAACGCGACGGCCCGCGGACGGTTCAGGTTGATAATTCGGCGCCTGTGATGAAAGTAGGATTGCGGGAAAGGCTGTGGCTACGGGATGATGTGGGAACAGGTATGGCGGAAAAAGAATG
>JAQUQK010000188.1 GCA_028716125.1 Thermoplasmatota archaeon
AGAACACGATGATGACCGTTCGCGAAGTCCCAAACCCGAGCGATTTTGGCGTTTTGGAAGTGAAGGGAAACAGCGTGCTTCGCATAGTGGAAAAACCCAAGGTCCCTCCAAGCAACCTTGCAAACGTGGGCGTCTACAAGTTCTTCCCGGACATTTTCAACGCCATAGACCACACACAGCTTTCGGCGCGCAACGAATATGAAATCACAGATTCCCTTCAGATGCTGATAAATTCCGGCAAAAAAGTCACTTACAACAAGGTTTCATGGTGGCTTGACGTAGGAAAGCCCTGGGATTTGCTGAACGCCAATGAACTTCTTATGAAGGACATGAAAAGCGGCGTCAAGGGAACGATTGAGCAGTACGCCACGCTCAAGGGCGCAGTCCAGATAGGCGAGGGCACGGTCGTGATGAGCGGCGCGTACATTGAGGGTCCAGTCATAATCGGAAAGAACTGCAAGATCGGCCCGAACTGCTACATACGACCAAGCACTTACATCGGCGACAAGTGCCATGTTGGCGCAGGAACCGAAATCAAGAACAGCATCATAATGAACGGCTCCAATGCGCCTCACATAAATTACGTCGGCGACTCGGTAGTGGGCGAGCGCTGCAACCTGGGGGCGGGCACTAAGATAGCAAACCTCCGCCACGACGGGCACACCGTATATTCAACCTTGAAAGACACTGTCGTTGACACCGGGCGCAGGAAGCTTGGCGCAATCATCGGCGACGACGTAAAAACAGGAATCAATGTTTCCATAAATGTGGGAACTGTGATAGGCGGCGGGACAACTGTCGCGTACGGGCGGTCAGTCAACGGCTACGTTCCGCCGGGAGCGAAGGTGATCTGATGAAGGCAGTAATCCTTGCGGCAGGCGAAGGCCAGAGGATGCGCCCGCTCACCGCCTCAATGCCAAAGTCAATGATACCAATCGCCGGAAAACCGTTAATGGAATACGTAATAAGCGCATGCGTTGAATGCGGCATAAGGGACTTTGTCGCGGTCGTGGGATACGGCAGGCAGAAGATACAAAGCCATTTCGAGGACGGCTCGAAATGGGGCGTTCGCATACAGTACGTATTCGAGGAAAAGCAGCTTGGGACCGGCCACGCGCTAAAGCAGGCGAAAAAGCTGCTTGAAAACGAAAAGGAATTCCTTGTCCTCCACGGTGACGGGCTGTTCTATCCAGAGGCCATACGAAGCCTAACGTCGGCAAAGGCGCCTGCGATGCTTGTCAAGAGCACCGACAAGGACCTTTCCAAATACGGCGTCGTAAGCATGGAAGGCGGCAGGGTGACAAAAATCGCCGAGAAGCCCGAAATGCCTGAGAGCACCATGGTGAACGCCGGCGCTTATCATCTCACGCAGGGAATTTTCAAGGAAATGGACAAGCATCCAGGAAAGGACAATAACCGCCTTACCGACCTTTTGCGATTCGAAGTGGAAGATGGGGCGGAAGTACGCGGAATCCTGGTTTCCGACGACTGGAAGGACGCCATATATCCCTGGGACCTGCTTGCGCTCAACCGCGCGGCGGCCGCAGGCATCAAGCCTTTAAATGAGGGCATCGCAGAGCAGAACGTGATACTGCAGGGAAACGTAAAGGTTGGAAAAGGAACTAGAATCCATCCCAACACTTGCATAGTCGGCCCCGTCACAATCGGCGAGGGCTGCGAGATAGGGCCGAATGCGGTAATATATTCCACTACGAGCATAGGCAATAATGTTACAATTGCGCCATTTTGCGAAGTGGTCGAAAGCATAATCATGGACGACGTGCGCATAAGCACCGGCTCGATAGTCCACTCCAGCATAATCTCAAGCGGGGTTGCCGCGGGAATAAGGCTTTCCGCAAACCGCGGCGAGGCCGATGTGCAAGTTGGCGGAGAATGGCATCACATAAAGTCGCTTGGCGCGATAATAGGAGAAGACACTAAAATCGGCGACAACGTCACAATAAAGCCAGGCGCCATAGTCGGAGCAAAATGCAAGATAGCAAGAGACAAGTTCATACGGGCCGTCAACGACAACACCGTGGTGATGTAAACGTGCGGGATTGTCGGATTTACGGGTACTGGCGCGTCCTTCGGTGTAATGCAGGGACTAAAGCATCTCGAATATCGCGGATACGATTCTGCGGGAATTGCGGTTGTAAAAAACAAGGAAATTGAGATTGTAAAGAGCGTTGGCGAAATAAAGAAGCTGGAATCTGCGCTTTCGGCGAAAGATTACTCTAAAGTCCAGACTGCCGTGGGCCACACCAGATGGGCGACGCACGGCGCGCCTTCGACAATAAATTCCCACCCCCATCCCGACTGCAAGGGAACGCTTGGGCTTGTGCATAACGGGATAATCGAAAATTACATGCAGCTTAAGAATGCGCTAATCGCAGAAGGCCATGTTTTCAAGTCGCAGACAGACACCGAAGTCGCTTCCCATCTCATTGAGAAACATTATTCGGGCGATGCCCTTGCCGCACTGCAAAAGGCGCTGCAGGAAATACGCGGCTCGTATGCGTTCGCATTCGTGCACAGGGACTACCCGGACAAGATATTCTTCGCAAGATGCCAGAGCCCTCTCATAGTCGGGCTTGGAAAAGGAATGAACCTGATTGCGTCCGACGTTCCTGCGGTTCTTGCATACACGCGCAAGGTCATCTATCTTGAGGACGGGGACTATGGGTATATTTCAAAAGACGGATTCGAAATATACAACTCGGGGCTAAAGGTTGAAAGAAAGATTAGCGAAGTGTCCTGGTCTGTTGAGGATGCGCAAAAGGGAGGATTCCCGCATTTCATGCTAAAGGAGATATTTGAGAACCCAAGGGCTATTTCGGAAACGCTTCTTTCGCGCATTTCGCTGTCGCCCCCATATTCCAGTCTTGACCTTCCAGAGGAAGTGCTTCGCAGCGCAAAGAGATTCCATATAGTCGCATGCGGGACGTCATATCATGCAGGGCTCGTTGGCAAACATGCCATAGAGCCCATTTCCGGGACGCCCGTGCAAGTGGACGTTGCATCAGAGCAAAGATACTCTTTCATCGACGACGATGAAGTTTTCGTTTACATCACCCAGTCAGGCGAGACCGCCGACACGCTGGCTTGCGCCCGCGAGGCAAAAAGGCGCGGGAAAACAACCATTGCAATAACAAACGTCGTCGGAAGCACGATAACAAGGGAGTGCACATATTCCATTATGATGTGCGCAGGGCCTGAAAAAGGCGTTGCAGCCACAAAGACCTACACTTCCCAAATCGTCACGCTCTACGTAC
>JAQUQK010000189.1 GCA_028716125.1 Thermoplasmatota archaeon
TAGAACGCTGGTTTGTGATTCCTATGGCTGCAATGTTTTCTGCGGAAAGGCTTGCCTTAGACAATGCGCCATTCACAACATTGATGCATTTCTCCCAGATTTCCTCGGCATCCTGCTCGACCCAGCCGGACTGCGGATAATACTGCTTCAATTCCTCATAAGCAAGTGAGATGATGTTTCCGCCCTTGTCGAAGATTATGGCGCGAATTCCTGTAGTTCCCTCGTCAATTGCCATTATATATTTTTCAATTTTCTTGGGCTTGCCCGCCGCTTCAGCTTTTGGCTTTGCGCCGCTTTTTGCTGCCATCAAATCACCAGTTATTTTGTCTTTCCGAAAAAGACTTCCGAGCCTGCGCCGTCCTTCGTGATTGAAGTTATTGGAACATTGAGTTCGCGAACCAGTATTTCAGCCACCCTCGGCCCGCAGAATCCGCTCTGGCATCTTCCCATTCCTGCCCTTGTCCTGCGCTTTATGGCGTCCATTGTGAGTGCAGGCACGGGCCTGTGAATCGCATCTATAATCTCACCTTCGGTTATCGTTTCGCATCTGCAGATCACATTGCCATAGTGCGGATTTTTCTCTATGACTTTCTGCTGTTCTTCGTGGGAAAGCTTGCGGAACTCATGACCGTCATTTCTTGTCGGGTTGAAATCCGCGTTTGTCTGCATTTCAAAGAGTTTCGAATCCTTTACTATGCCCACGACCATTTCAGCAATCGCCGGCGCGGATGCAAGCCCCGGAGACTGGATTCCTGCAACGTTGATGAATCCTTTTACCTTGGTCGGGCCAATCACGAAATCTTCCTTGTATGTCGGCGCCCTCACCCCGGCAAAAAATGTGATTACCGAGCGCTGCGGAACGTTTGGAAGTATCTGGCAATATTTAGAGAATATGCGGGACGATTCCTCGCGCGTCACTGTGACGTTCTCGCGGCTTTCCTGCTCAATGGCGGTTGGTCCCAAAAGTATGTTTCCGTCAACGCTGACGGATGCGCCTCCGCCCTTGGTGTATTTGTCGGTCGGGACGTTCAGTTGCGCAAGAATGTGATTTATGTGCCCTTTTTCAGCGCTGTCGAATATGAGCATCGAGCCTTTGCGCGGGTGGATTGTGAAGTCGCAGGCGCCGGCCATTTTTGCAATTTTGTCCGCATAAACCCCTGCCGCGTTTATCACGCATTTTGCAGTTATGTTTCCGCGGTTCGTTTCAACGACCTTGACCTCGCCGTTTTCAACCTTTATTCCCGTCACTTTTGTGTTCAGCAGGAACTTTGCGCCATTCATCGCCGCATTTTCTGCATATGCTATTGTCAGTTTGTACGGGCAGGTCATCGCAGTTGTAGGGAAGGATATTGCGCATATTGCATTCTTGGCAAGATTCGGCTCTTCCTTGAGCAATTGCTCGCGGCTTATCTTTGAGGCGGGAATGCCGTATTTCTTCGCCTTGTTTATTGCAACTGACGGAACAACTGTGTTGTATGCGAATTTATGCAGGAATTTCGGGATTTTATTTTTGATTTTTGGCGCAAATGTGTCATCAGTAACGACGACATACATCCCGCACCTATCAAGCGGAACTTCAAGTTCCTTGCATACCTGGTCATACATCGCGTTTCCCTTAACGTTGAGGGCGCGCTTGAGAGAATGGTATGGCGTGCTTATTCCGGGGTGGACCATGCCGTTGTTCGCGCGGCTTGCGCCGCAGGCAACGTCAGACTCTTTTTCCACAAGAATTATGTCCAGGCTGTAGCGCGAGAGTTCTCTGGCGATTGCGCATCCGGTCACGCCTCCGCCGACAATTAGAACGTCGCACTTACTCGGGATTTCCTTTGGAATTGCATATGGCGCAGACTCGAATTCCTGCTCTTTTTCCTCTTTCATTTCAGGATATTTTATATCGTTCACGACCTCGCGGACAGATTTTAATTTTCCAGCAGCAAGGCCTGCATGAACTATTTCATCCCAGTTTTCTAGTTCGCCGGAAAGGTATGCAACGCCTTCGCGCACTTCTACTTTTATCACGCCGAATCCTTTCTTTGAAAGGGTTTTTTCGATTTTTTCGCGTATGGATTCGTCGCTCATTTTCACACCATTGCGCATAATTCCATTCTATATTCTATCTCATTCCAATGCTTCGCGCACCAGTTCAGAAACGTCCTTTACCTCGACTGACGGGTCTGCTTCCTTGAACGAAATCTCGCAGGAGGAGCAGGCGGAAACTATTATGTTCGATTTTCCCTTCAGTTCAGAAAGGCGCGTTTTTGCAATCTTTGCAGCAACGTCCGGAACGGTCGTGCGCATCGAGCCGCCTGCGCCGCAGCATCTGGAGTCCTTTCGGCGATAGTCTGCTTCTAGCAATTGAAGTTGCGGGATTGCGCCAAGAACTGCACGGGGCTCATCCATGACTTCCAGCTTGCGCGTCAGGAAGCAAGGGTCATGATATGTCACTTTCTTTGCGGCCGGCTTTAGCTTCAGTTTTTTGTTCTTGATTAGTCTTGCGAGGAATTCAGTTGTGTGCAGTATTTCGGCATTGATTTTTACACCGTGTTCGGGGTAATAGACGCGGAGCATGTATGTGCACTTGGGGCAGTTGCAGACAATCGTCTTTGCACCGCTTTCTTTGAACGCCCTCGTATTGTGCTCTGCAAATTCCTTGAATTTCTCCGGGAATCCGAGAATCTGGAGCGGGCCTCCGCAGCACCATTCTTCCTTGAGTGTCTGGAACTTTACTCCGGCCTTGTTGAATATTGCAATGTTTGCATCTAGGACTTCGGGTCTGCTCTGCTCTGGGGTGCAGCCGAGGAAATAGAGGACTTCGGCGCCCTTCTCTCCCATTCCGGCATACTTGTGCACGATTTCCTTGGTGCGCTTTGTTTTGTCCAATGTTGCTACCAGATTTTTTACCGTTTCCGGAATAAGTCCTTTCTCATTTATGTCCTGGCGAACACCTGTCAAAAGGTCTGCCACAAGATACTCGAAGGCGCACTGCTGCTTGCATCCGCCGCAGTCGTTGCATTCGTAGATTGGCTTGATTGATTCAGGAGTCCATTCTATGCGCCCTGCTTCAAGGTAATATGCCGTGCGGGACTTTCCTGACGGAGAAACCGTTTCTCTCGGGTCGCCGCGGGTTGTTGGGCATTCATATCTGCACATATTCGGGCAAAGTGAGCACTTTACAATGTCGTCCATTTCAGCGGCGCGTTTTGCCTTCGAGTATGGCTTTTCGCTCGCCATCAGCTTGCCAATTGCCGCTGTTTTTACTTT
>JAQUQK010000190.1 GCA_028716125.1 Thermoplasmatota archaeon
GTATAAGTGAAAGACAAAGTAACCGTTCCGCTTCCGCCAGCATAAGTCGCAACCCTGTCCACTGAGCCGGTCTCGAGCTGTATTTGTGGTACTCCCGTTACAGTTACCGCTTCGTTGAATGTTACCGTGACGGTAATTACTGATGCTGCCTTATACGCACCGTTCGCAGTGGTCGATGAAACGCTGGTGACTGTCGACGCAGTATTGTCTATCGTAAAATCTGCATCAGAGACATCAAATGTTGCAGGAGTGGCGACATCTGAAATCTTGATTTTGTATGCAGTTCCGTCTGTTTTGCCCACTGTGTTCCAATTATAAGTTGAAGGCGTAGCAGCAACAGAAGCGATAATTGTAGTCCAAGTGCCTCCGCTGTTCGCCGAATATTCGATTTTGACATTATCGGTTCCCGCGCCTCCTGTAGCCGTCCATGTGATTGCTTGAGTGCCTGACCATGTCTCGGCGCCATTCGGTGCAGTCACGGCTATTGCCGTTATCGGACCTGCATTCACTGTCGGCAAAGCCGCCAGAACCATCAGAGCCGAGATCAGCACTGCCGATGCCGCGCTGAAACCATTCCCTCCATGCCTCTTGCATACGTTCGTTGTCTTTCTCTCCATATATATTCCCCTGGATTTGTTCAAACGTTTTGGTAGATAGACTCGCGGTCTACCTATATATTCGCATCCGTATATCTTCATTATCATTAATATGCTTTTCTATAAGCGCAATATAAAGCCCATCTATAAGTATGCTCCACATTTCTCAGGGGATTATTTATCTGAGCGCGGATAGGGTGTTTTCAAGAGTTCCTTTGAATTCGGGGATTTTCGGCACTAAGTCGTGAAGTTCTGATTTCCACGCCTTTTCAATCGCCTCGGCATGCTTGCGGAACTCGCCGAATTCGAATTCTTTTTTGTAGAACGATAATTTCTTGTTTGCCAAGGAGACGTCCGGCTTTGCGCCTTTCTTAAGCAGGAAAGCCATGTCATACAGGTCCCTTGCCCTTCCGCGTATGGTTATGGCGCGGATTTTTTCAGCCAGTATCTCGTCCATTTTCATCACCGGCACCGTGAAAGGCCGCAAGTCGGCGTAAACCGGGACGACTTCGTGGATTTCCGGCTCAAGGACAAGGTCATTCCTCTCTGAAATGTCGACGTCCACAACGGACTCGCTTAATGGGCCTTTATAGAGGGGCCCTTTTGCCTTGATCTTCATCCGTGTGCCGGATACGGATTCGACGTCCCGTATCTCATGCGGGATTCCGAGGATTTCGAATGTGCCTGATATTGCATCCCGAATTTTTTTGGGGTTGAATTCCCCGGTTTTTGTGAAATCCAAATCTTCCGAAAACCGGTCAAGCCCGTAAAAGAAGAACAGCGCCGTCCCTCCCTTGAATACCAGTTCGCGGGACACCTCTAAATATATCCCGGAAAGGACTGCGGTTTGGGCGTAATGCTTTTCCTGCTGGTGCGGCCTAAGCCGGTTCAACTTGGCGAGCCGCATAATTTCGTCGGCGTCTATCATGGGATTCTCCCGCCTTCAGACTGCATGCCCATCCTTTCCAGATATGCGGCAAGCTTCTTTTCATCTATTTTTCCTGTATCATAATTGGGCTTGCCGTATTTGTAGGCAATGTCAGCAATCGCTTTTTCAGGTTCGGCGAGCCATATGAAATATCCCTTGTATTCCGTTTTCTTGAATCCGAACATTGCCTTTTTCGGCATCGCAACAAAATCCACCCCTTCCACTGATTTCTTCACCCGTTTCGGGACTGCGACTGAGATTTTGGCCGGTATCTGGTCAATGATGCCATGGAGATATAGGGCGGAGTTGAATGAAATATAGGAATTTTGGATCACATACGACGCATATAAAACGGAGTCGTTTTCCAGCGAATATATCCCCTTTGCGACCCTAAAGATAAGTCTGCGGTCCAGCATTCTTTTTATGTAAACTGCGGCAGATATTCTCGTTGTTCCGTATGCTCTCGCAATCTCCATTGTCGTGAACACGGGTGTTTTTCTCTTTCGCAGTGTTTCCAGGATTGCGTATATGCCCATAATTTTGTCATCATGTATTTGGTTATAAATCTGTCTCTTAAATAACAAAATTGTTATTTTGGGGGCGGAATGACGGACGTTTCATTGTTGCGTGCGGCGCAGAATTTGATATATGCCCCTATCTGTAAGTGTGCTCCACTCTTTTTACGTCCTTCTGGTGGAATTCGCATTCCTCGCAAAAATACTCGTTGAACATCCTGCGCAACTGCCCGCTGCAATTGGGGCATTTCACGAAAGGGCTGGGCGATTTCCTCACAAATTCACATATGAACATTGTCTAACATCGTTTATAATATTTTCACCGATTCAGGGCTGTATTCCATGCCAGCCGAAAAATTGCCGGAAAGAATCTCAATGGCCCAGGGCGCGGGCGGGGAAGCCATGCAGGGCTTAATCAAGAAATATATATTGAAATACCTCGGGAGCGCAAATGGCTCTGGCGGGGCAAAATGCGAAGTCCCGCTTGAGGCGCTTGACGACGCCGCAGTCATCAACGATATAGTTTTCACAACCGATTCCCACACAGTAAAGCCGATTTTCTTCCCTGGCGGGGACATAGGAAGGCTTTCAATTGCGGGAACCGTGAACGACGTCGCGGTCATGGGCGCAAAGCCGCTTGCCTTGTCTTTCGGGCTTGTGCTGGAAGAAGGATTCCCTGAGGCAGACCTTGAAAAAATATTGAAAAGCATGGGCGAGACCTGCAAGGAAGCGGGCGTTCCTGTCATTACCGGCGACACGAAAGTCGTGGAAAAAGGAAGCCTTGACAAGTGCATGATGAACACTTCGGGCATCGGCGTCCAGAGCGATGAGATGCGCCACAACCTCGAAGTCATTGGAAAGCACCGCAAATTGGCATGTAGATGGCTTGTGGATTCGAACTTGCGCCCCGGCGACAAAATAATAGTTTCGGGCACAATGGGCGACCATGGAGTAGCAGTACTTTCGGCGCGCGAAGGCTACGGCTTTGACACAAGAATTGTTTCAGATGCAGCGCCAATGAACAAAATTATTGAAAAAATTCTGGCAGTCGGCGGAATCGTTGCAATGAAAGATCCGACGCGCGGCGGACTTGCAAACACGCTCAACGAATGGGCGGAGAAATCTAAAGTGCAAATAAACGTCCTTGAGGAAAAAATCCCGATGAAAGAAGGCGTTCGCGCCGCCTGCGAAATGCTTGGCATCGACCCACTTCAGG
>JAQUQK010000191.1 GCA_028716125.1 Thermoplasmatota archaeon
AAATGCACGCTGCCAATACTGTTGAAAACGATAAAAGTGCCTTATAAAAACGTAACGATAATTGATTTTGAAGACAAGAAGGATGCGCTAAAAAAATGGACAGACAGGGGAATCAAATTCCTGCAGAAAGAGATAACAAAAGAAAATCTTGAAAAGACATTGTCAGAGCATCTGGAAGACGGCGGGCTGCTGATAGATCTCGCATGGAATATCGGATGCAACGACCTCCTGCAATGGTGCCACGACCACAAAGTACTCTACGTCAACACGTCGGTAGAGCAGTGGAATCCTGAACTCGACATGGACAAGAAAAGCCCATTCGAGAAGTCGCTTTATTACAGGCAGATGCAGTTGAGGGAATTGACCAAGAACTGGAAAAACGCGACGACCGCTGTAGTTGACCACGGCGCGAATCCCGGGTTGATTTCCCACTTCACGAAAAAAGGACTAATAGACATAGCAAACAAGCTGATTGCCGACAAAAAAGTCTCGAAAGAAGAGGCGAAGAAGCTCTCGGCGCTCGTGAAGAAAAGAAATTTCGCGGAACTCGCGATGAATCTGGGTGTGAAAACAATACACTGCAGCGAGCGCGACACGCAGATCACAAACAGGCCGAAGGAAGTAAACGAGTTTGTAGGCACATGGAGCATAGAGGGACTGCGCGAAGAAGGAACTGCGCCTGCGGAGATGGGCTGGGGAACGCATGAAAAAAATCTGCCTAAACTCGCGCACGTGCCGCCGTACGGGCCGAAAAACCAGATATTCCTCGCGCAAATGGGAATCAACACGTGGGTAAGGTCATGGATACCGAATGAGGAAATAGTCGGAATGGTCATAAGGCACGGAGAGGCATTCGGAATATCCGATAAGCTGACCGTCTGGAACGATGGAAAAGCGATATACAGGCCAACCGTGCACTATGCGTACCACACGTGCCACGAAACGATTTCCTCATTGCATGAACTTCGCTCCAGGAACTACGAGATGCAGCCGAAAATGAGAATCATGGGCGATGAAATAACTGAAGGAAAAGACACGCTGGGCGCCCTGATCATGGGCCACAAGTATAATTCGTGGTGGACAGGGACCATCCTTGACATAGAAGAGGCGCGTGAGCTGGCTCCTGGCGAAAACGCGACGACGCTGCAGGTTGCGGCGGGAGTCGTATCGGCGGTGTGCTGGATGCTGGAAAACCCGAGAAAGGGTGTTTGTCTGCCCGACGACCTGCCGCACGAATACATACTAAAAATTGCAAACAAATACCTTGGAACAGTTGTGTCGGAGGCGTACGACTGGACTCCGCTGAAAAACAGGAAAATATTCTTCAAGGAAAATCCCGAATCAAAAGCAGATGAAACCGATCCATGGCAGTTCAAAAATTTCCAATTCGTGCCGTGAATTGCAAGCGGCATAGTTCAGCAGGGTGGAATGTAAATGGAAAATAAAACTGAAGCGAAATCGGAGGAAGACGGTATAGACAAGGAGTTGTTCCAGAAAATAGCAAAGGAGCACGGAACGCCTGTTTTCATAATAGACCATGAAAAAATAAGGCAGAACTACCGTGAATTCAAGGAACACCTCCCGACAGTTCAGGCGTACTTCGCAGTAAAGGCGAACTCAAATCCAGAAATCGTCAAGACAATGTACAAAATGGGCGCAAGCTTCGACGTCGCCTCGTTCCCGGAATTTATGCTTGTGTACGAGAACATAAAGCACCTCCCCGAAAAAGAGAAGCAGGATTTCATCTGGGACAAAATAATCTATGCGAATACGATAAAGCCAAAGGACACGTTGGAACTTCTGAATCCATACAAGCCGCTGGTTACTTACGACAACATGGAAGAGATAAAGAAGATAAAGAACCACTGCCCGAATGCAGGACTCGTCTTGAGGGTACGGGTGCAAAACACAGGATCGATGGTTGAGCTCTCGTCAAAGTTCGGGGCGCACCCGGGCGAGGCGGTGGACCTGATTGAAGAGGCGTTCAAGGCGGGATTAGTAGTGGAGGGGATTAGCTTCCACGTTGGAAGCCAGTGCACTAATTTCAACAACTACGTGCAGGCGCTCAACCTTGCGGCATCGCTATTCAAAGAGGCAGAATCGAGGGGCCACAAACTCCAGATTCTCGACATAGGCGGAGGATTCCCTGTAAAATACAACCCCCATGTAAAATCTTTCAAAACATTGGCAAAAAAGATCAATTCGGAAATTAAGCAGCTGTTCCCGCCGGACGTGCAAGTTATAGCGGAGCCGGGAAGATTCATGGTTGCAAACGCCTGCACTGTCGTGGCAAAGGTAGTAGGCAAGTCAGTTAGGGACGGCAAGACGTGCTATTATCTGAATGACGGGGTATATCACACGTTCTCAGGACAGGTTTTCGACCACTGCACATACCCGATAAAAGCGTTCAAGGAAGGGGAGAAAAAAATCAGCGCCACTTTCGGGCCGACTTGCGATGCATTCGACACGATATCGCTTTCGGACGAACTGCCGGAACTGGAGATAGACGACCTGGTGTACGCCGAGAACATTGGGGCATACAGTATTGCGTCGGCGACATATTTCAACGGCTTCCCGCCAGCAAAAGTGGTGCACATAAACCAGTAGAGCAATACTTTCTCATTTTCCTTATTTCTGATTTTCATACGTTCGATTTTGCGTTTTCGCGCCGCCTGGCGAAACGCTTAAAGGCGCGGCCTTGCATACTGTAAAGAACGTACTGGGATTTTATGGCGATAAACCGTGAATGGCACGAAAGGAACAGGATGCCGAAGAACCCTAAGCTTGAACAGCGCATAGAGTGGCATCTTGAGCACCAGAAGAATTGCGACTGCAGGCCAATTCCCGGAAAACTGAAAAAGGAAACCGCCAAATTGAAGTGCAAGACCTAACTTGCCATATGTTTCATTGGTCTTGCACTGCTAGTCAAAGACGCCCGCATAAGTCCAAATTATTGCGTCTTTGACTATGAAATGCTGATATGTCTTCCTCAATGCTAATTACCTTGTTTACGATTACGGTTTGATAAAATGCCACAGCCAAGCAAGCCCCAGGTGAAATTCGAAATAAAGGACCGCGACGGAATGGGGCGCATCTGCGAATTTACAGTCAACGGGCGCACGGCGGAAACGCCGCTTCTTTTACCAGTCATAAACCCGAATATGATGATAATAACGCCAAAGGAAATGATTGAGAAGTTCGGGATACAGG
>JAQUQK010000192.1 GCA_028716125.1 Thermoplasmatota archaeon
GATTTATACGTCTTTTCGCCAAAGCACCTCGCTCACTTGCAATCTTGCGGCTTGCTGTTTTTTACCGCTCGGTGATTTGGCTCAACGGGCACGGGGGGATTCGAACCCCCGGCATTCAGCTTTCTCGCGCGTGCTTTCACGCGCTTTCCGGGTTTCCCCGATAGGAGGCTGACGCTATATCCTGTCTAAGCCACGTGCCCTTTGTTAATTGTCGCTATTGGTTCATTGGCGGGGCACTTGCTCGGGAAAACTGCGGTTTTCCCTCGCCACGTGCCTTGTGCTATTGGTGATTGCTCATTGCGCTCGATGTTCAGGTGAACAACGAACTTCAGTGAAGAATCTCCGAACTTTTTCTCCTCTTTGATGCGGCCCTTTTTCTCGGTTTCCGAATTTTGCGAAGCAAAATTCCCGAGTGTCACATCAATAGGTAGTATGGACCGTGCGAGATTTGAACTCGCGGCCTCTTGCTTGCGAAGCAAGCGATCTACCGCTGATCTAACGGCCCATGTTGCGATTGTTTGGCTTTTTAGATTTGATTTTAGATTGAGATGAGGAAAGAGGATTTTACTTCTTTGCCGGCTCTGCCTTCTTTGCGTATTCCTCGACCAACTTGACGTTTGCGACTCCGCCGTATTCGCGCATGTCGCCGACGATCTTGTATTTTGCCATTGGCCAGTTCGGGTCGTATTTGCAGATCTCCGCAAGTGTGATTGTTGCAACGTCGGCTTCTATTGCGACCTTGAATTCCTCGGGCTTCATGTAGTGCATGCCGATGATGTCCTTTACCTTTTCGTCGGCAGTCGCTGCCTTGCTTACGATCTTGAGCTTGTACTGGAGCGTCTTTCCCGCAAGCGGGTGGTTGAAGTCTACGCGCACCCTTCCGGGGGTGATTGTCTGAATTGTGCCGCTCTTGCCCTTGACTTGAACGGTTGCGCCCGGATATATCGGGTTTTCCTGGTTCATGAATTCGCGAAGTGCAATTGTCTCGACTTTTGACGCATCGCGCTCGCCGTATGCTTCCTTTGCAGGAATCTCGGCTTCGATTTCCTTGCCGAGTTCGGTCTTTGCGATGACGTCCTCGAATCCCTTTATCGTGCGGCCTGCGCCAACGATCATGGGCATCGGAGTGTACTGCGCGCCTTCCTGGAATATGCCTGCTGCCTTTGCGGCCTCGGCCTTGGTTGTGTCGATGACCTTTCCGGTCTCTTTGATCTTGAGTTCGTAGTCGACTTTTATTATGTCGCCCTTCTGCATTGGAATCAGGGTTGCATCATTTAATTGATTTTAAGTCTTCAGGTTCGTATTTTTTCATTTTTTCCTGAACTTTTTCAATTTGGCAAGCACTTCGTCATACGGGTCGTGCGGAAAACTCAATTTTTCTTTTTCCGGCAATTCTTCAAAGAATTCAACGCGCTCCGTCATCTCGTCCGATATTTCGCAGACTTTCTTTCCCAGTTTTGCAAAAATCACATAACCTTTTCCTATCTCGGCTGCAAGTGCGCTGTCTTTGACAGCGCAAGTGCGCGATTGAGAATCGCGCACAATCGACGGCTTCCCGTCTGTGCTTGGCGCCGCTTTCGCCTCGCCTTCGCCGTTTCCGGTTTCCATAATTAATTTCGGGGCAATCAATTCATATCCTGTCTCTTCCAAAATTTCGCGGCGGGCGCATTCAATCGGGGTTTCGCCGGAATGCAATTTCCCGCCCGGCCATTCCCAGCCGCGCTTTTTGTGCTTTATCATCATGAAGCGCCCGTCAGGAATCAGGGCAACGACGACGGTATATTCCACTAATATCCTTCCCGGATGTACCAGCCCAAATCGCGCGAATTCTTGATTGCGGTGTGGCTTGTGTTCTTCGGCTCTTCTACAAGCTTCCCCAGCCCAAGACACTCGCGCTTCTCATTCAAAACAAGGATGTGGTTTCCCTTCTTCGCCTTGTATTCAATTATCGAAGGGCCAATTATGTCGCGCCCGTACAAAAACAGGGATACTGCCTTTTCATTTACAATCGCGTATCTGTTCTGCGCAATCGGGCCGAGCAGGGAAGCACCTCCAAGTCCAAGCCTGAACCATCCATCCTTAATTTCGCCGATTGTTGTTCCAATGGCATACGGCGTTTTTTGGTCGGACTCTTCGGGGGGTGCTGTTGGCGCACCTGCTGCGCTTTTGTCGCCTGCAGCTCCGGCCATTTTCAGCGCCATCTCCGCAGTTTCAGAATTTGCAAGAACGATTTCAGTCCAGTTTCCGCGCACTGCGAGCAACACTTTTCCTTCAAACAATTTGTCAAATGAACCTGGCGCAAAACTCTCGAATTCGGCACGCATGTTCTTGATTTCGGATTCCTTTGGCTTTTCTATCTTCATTCAGAAGTGAATCGTTTCTGCGCGTCAAATAGTTTGCTTATTAAACGGAGTGCGAATATTGGGCTATGAGGCAAAGAAGCGCATTTCAAATCTCGGCGGCGATTCTTGGAATTCACGGGCTTGTTGAAGTGGGCGGCCCCATTGCATTCTTGGCTGCGCCTTCGCTTGTAGGTTTGCTTTTCCCGGAAAATACATGGTTCTTTGTTTCAATTGGCGTAATCTGGGGCGCGACGCGCCTTGCTGCCGCAGCCGGAATATTGAAAATGAAAAAATGGGCAGTCGCCCTTGGAATCACGCTTGAAATTGCGACGTTTGTGGTCGCAGCCTCGCTTGTTCCTTTTGGAATTATAGATATGGCGCTCGCGGCTCCGGTTCTGGCGCTGCTTTTTTATGCTTGGTTCGGAAGCGAGAAATTATCCGCTTAGGGTGACGCGCAGCCTCACGTAGTCCGTATCAATCTGGTTCTTGTCGCCGTAGATGTTCATGTCCGAACTGCTGATGAGCGCGAGATAGAATCGCCCGTTTCCGTCAAAGTAGTTCGAGATTCCGGAGGAATACGATTTTTCTATAATCCCCTCAGCCGTTCCTCCTGCTCCCGCCGCCTCCCAGGACATGCTGCTGAAGTTCCAGACATAAGCCGAAGGCGCAGCCGGCGTTCCGTAGCCCTTCCACCGGAAATACACTTCGGAAATTTCTGATGGGCTTTCGTCAACCTTGAAGCTGAATTCCTGAACGCGCTTTCTCACCTGCGCCATTGTCTCGGCTTTGGCGCTGTCAACCTTGCAAATCGCGGCATACATCGGGTCTGTGAATTCTATTGCGCCCTCGACTACAGGACCTGTTGCCG
>JAQUQK010000193.1 GCA_028716125.1 Thermoplasmatota archaeon
AACAAAGGGCACGAAGTGGCTTGCGAAGGAATTGCCGCAGTTCTGGAAGATGACAAAGTCGCTTGCCAAGAAATACGGAGTGGAAGCAAAGCCGGACGTTGTTGCAAAAGAGATTACAAAGCGCACCAGCCTGCCAAAGGCAAAAATGGTCGATTTCATCAAGGAGATGCGCGAGCGGGAGGTAAAAGTGGTGAACAAGCACCTCGTCAAGGTAAGCCCGACATACGACACGCGCGTGATAGAGACGCCGCACTATCTCATAAACCAGATACCTTCTGGAGCAATGGGCACATACGATGCACTGACAAAGAAGCCGTTCAACATATTCTTTGCCACGACCGACGAAAAACGCTCCCCGCCTGCAGGGTTCGCGGACATTTTCCAACTTCTCACGCACGAGGAATACGGCCACTGCGTCAACTTCTACAATACGGCGGTGCGCTTCGGGGCGAATGCGCGCGACATCGAGCAGATTTCCGGGACTTTCAGCAAGTGCATCAGCGACGGCATTTCGTTCCGCAGGGAAAGCGAGATAATAGAGATGATGGACGTTTTGATGAAGAAAAAGAGCCTTGACGCAGACGAAAAGGCGTTCCTTGAATTCATAAAGAAGCGCGAGCCGCTTGAGCAGTTCTACGAGGAATCGGCGTTCATCGTGAAGCAGTGGCGCATAATGCGCTTCTTGAGGGCGATATGCGACGCCAAGGTCAACATGGGCAAGATGACCTACGCGAAATTCGTGAACTGGGCCGCGGAAAAGACAGGATTGGAAAAGAAGCTCATCTATAACCAGACGTTCATATTCCAGGGAAGCGTCGGATATGCGCCAGTATATTCGATGGCAGGCGAAAGCATCCGCGAGATACAGCAAAAGGCAAAGAAGGCGGGAAAGGACATGCTGGAATTCAACACTTACATCAGCGCCCTCGGCTTCCCGGGCAGGACAATCTTTGAGCAGAGGCTGATGGATAAAATCAAGCAGAAATAAGTTCCCTCTTTTTCCAGTTTTCTTTATTTCGACCGGCTTTTATCTTTTGTTCGCATACCAATTAATTCAGTTGGTTTGAATGATGGATCTTTTGAAAAAATTTGAAAGAATCGTGACTTTTGCGCTGATGGTTTTGATGTCCCTGGTCATACTGGTTTCCACTATTGAATTAGGCTGGATGATACTGCGGCAGCTTTTCACTCCGCCGATACTCTTTCTCGACATAAGCGATTTGCTGGAGCTGTTCGGATTCTTCATGCTGATATTGATAGGAATCGAGCTGCTTGAGACCATCCGGGCATATATAGCAGACAGGAAAATCCGCGTCGAGGTTGTCCTGCTTGCGGGCATAATAGCAATATCCAGAAAAGTCATAATCCTCGACATAAGCCAGACGCCAAGCCTCACGCTCATCGGAATTGCGTCCATGGTAGCCGCGCTCACCGTAGGATACTTCATAATCCGGAAATCCCACTCTGAAAAATCAGGAAAAGCGTTCGGCGGCCGCCTTTGATGATTGATGCTTGGCAACTCAAATGATTAAATATGGGTAAGTTATATTCATAAAAGAAGTGGTGATCGATATGGCAACTTGGAAAGAGGTTGCAAAGTTCGCTTCTGGCGTGACGGCATGGGAAACCATAGTGCATGTATCGCTGGGCTTGAGCGGGATTCTTCCAATAGCTCTTTTTGGCATAACAATAACCCCAACAATAAATGCCATACAAACAATAGCCCCTGGACTAGTTTCAGTTGCGCTGGCATACTACGGATGGAAGAAAAAATAATTCACAAACACTGTCGCGTTTGCATCAAATCCATTGTAATCTTTTTCATGAGTTTTCCCAATCTACAATATATTTTCCAGCCGGGCAACCTTAAAAACGGCGCATCTTATTCACGCCCGGTCTTGGAATGGATTTCCTCAATTCCGCCATCGGAATCGCGGGCGTTGGCCTGCTGTTGGTCGCGTTCTTCCTTAATATTTTCAAGATTTTGTCGCAAGAGACCAAAACTTACGCGATAATGAACATAATCGGAGGGGCGCTTGCCTGCTACTATTCCTGGGTTTCCGGGACAATTCCTTTTGTCGTGCTTGAGGGCGTCTGGGCCATTGCGAGCGTCGCTGGGCTTGCAAGAACAGTTCGCGCAAAAAGAATGTGAAATCATGGCTGAAGGCGCAGGCGTCGGAAAAAACGACAAAATCAAAAACATATTCCGCGCCTTCGAATCGCGCAACTACCGGCTTTACTTCGCAGGGCAAGGAATCTCTCTTATCGGAACATGGATGCAGCAGACCGCGATGAGTTGGATTGTATATAGGCTCACCGGGTCGCTTGTTCTTCTTGGAGTCGTCAGTTTCGCTGGTCAAATCCCTGCGTTCCTTCTTTCTCCAGTCGCAGGCGTTCTTAGCGACAGGCTGAACAGGCACAGGGTACTTCTTGCAACGCAGACGTTTGAGATGCTCCAGGCGTTTGCGCTCTGGATGCTTGTCGTAACAAATTCAGTACAAGTCTGGCACATAATCGCGCTCGCGGTTTTCCTTGGCATCGTAAGCGCATTCGACATGCCAACGCGCCAGGCGTTCACCGCCGAAATGATAGAAAAGCGCGAGCACCTTGGCAACGCGATTGCCCTTAATTCCGCGATGTTCAACGGGGCGCGGCTTATCGGACCTTCGGTTGCTGGAATCGCGATTGCCGTCGTCGGCGAGGCGACCTGCTTCCTTATGAACGCGATAAGCTTTGTCGCGGTGATAATCGCCCTTCTTGCAATGCGCATAAAGCCAAAGGAAAAGGCAATCAAGACTTCCAAAATGCTGCAGGGGCTAAATGAGGGATTTTCATACGCTTTCGGCAATCCTGGAATACGCTCAGTCATCCTGCTTTTTGCGCTAGTGAGCCTTGTCGGGATGCCTTACGCAGTCCTTATGCCTGCATTTGCCAGGGACGTATTGCACGGCGGGCCTGAAACACTCGGATTCCTTATGGCAGCCACGGGCGCCGGCGCAGTCATTGGCGCAATTATCCTGGCGGCGCGAAAGGACGTTACCGGGCTTGAGAAGATAATTCCCGCCACCACCGCAATTTTCGGCGTAGGCGTAGTGCTTGCATCTTTCGCAAAAAGCATATTCGCCGCCATTCCTCTGCTAATTTTAGCGGGCTTTGGCATAATGGTCCAGATGGCCGCCACTAACACAT
>JAQUQK010000194.1 GCA_028716125.1 Thermoplasmatota archaeon
CGGAGCGCCCCACCGCCCGCTGGGTGTTCCAGTCATTCGCCGACATCCACCTGTTGATCCTCCCGACGCTCGCCGAGGCCGTGCTGAACCTCAAATCCCACCAACGCGCCCTGCTCGCGCTCCTCGGGGATCGCTATGTCGCCCTGTATGCCAGTTCGGGATAGGGGGGTGCGGAATGACGGTACCACAGAAGGAATGAGCGCCGTTTGGCTAATTTTACCTTTTCGAGGGGTTGGGCAAAAATAGCCAATATCGTTTCCCAAAAATAGCTGACCGGGTAGCCCGCCGGGTTGGGCGGATTGCCCGCCGCGCCGTCTTGGCCCTGGTTGAAGGGTAGGAATACCGTCGCCTCCCCGTCCAGCCGGGTCGCCATGCGGATGTCACTGTCACTTAGGGCGAAATGCACCACCGCCCCGTGCCGGAAGCTCAATAGCGGTTCCTTGCGTCCTGACTGCGCGTTTTTTGGGTTGCGGTCTTGCCGGTATTGCAGCATGGCCGCTTCCACGGACTGGGTGAAGTCGGTTTTAAGCTCCACCGTCGCCACTGGCAGGCCGTTAATGAAAAACACCAAGTCGATGGCGTTTTCATTGTCCAGCGCATAGCGCAACTGCGGAACCACGCGCAGGCGGTTGGCGCGGTAACGGGCCTCCACGGTGGCATTGCGCTCGTCTTCCGGCACCGGCTGGGACATTGCCAAGCGCCCGGCCCCGGCGATGGCAAAGCCCCAGCGCAAGACTTCCAACGTGCCGCCGTCCTTGCTGTCCAATGCCTTCACCAGCCGATCCAGTACCGCCGCCTCGGTGCCTGCGCCGTTCTGCCGCTCAAGCTTCTCCCAGGCTTCTGGCTGGCTTTCTCGGAGCCAGCCGATCACATCCTCCGGGTATAGGGCGCGGGCCGCGTCATACGCTTCTGACGCGCCCACCAGCCACCCCGCCGCCGCCAGTTGTTCGACGATGTGCCTTTCCAATTCGCATTCATGGTGGATTTTTCCCATACTTCCCTCTTAAATCTTGCTGCGGATTTTACGGCGTTTCCCAATCTTCCCAATTCAAATCCGGCACACGCGAAAATTCGTCGGTATTGTGCGTCACCAGGGTCAAGCCGTTGGCGCGGGCAATGGCGGCAATCTGCAAATCATAGGGGCCGATGGGCTTGCCCTGCTTGGCAAGATAAGCCCGAATATCGCCAAAATGGCGGGCGGCTTCCAAGTCATAGGCCAGCATGGGAAAACGGGCAATGAAGCGGTTGAGCTTATCCAAGCTCGCCCTTTGCCATTGCGACTTGGCGGCACCGTAAAGCAACTCCCCGGCCACGATTGAGCAAAGGTACTTATCTTGCGCGGCCACCGCCTCAAATCGTTGTAAAAAACGAACATCGCGGCCCCGCAGAAAACCAATGCAGACATTAGTATCCAACAGATACATATCAATCCAACGCCCGCCGGGTCTCATAGTCTCCCTGTGGCTCGCGGTCGGGAAAATCAGGCAGACAACCGAAAAACTCGGCAATGGCCCCGTCTTTTATCCCTTGCGCCTGGCCTGTCTCGCCCGGTTGGTCAATGGCGATAAAAATAACCTCGGTCTTGCGGTGGCGCAATTCCGGCGGCACGGGGATAAAATCCTGTGGGTCTTCAATAATCTGGCGCAATGCGAACATGGTGGACTCCGATTTTTAGTTTTAGCCTGTGGTGTGTTCTTGTTTACGATCTGCCAACAGGCGTTGAACGCTGCCGCCGCGCCCGCTGCCGCAAAACGCCGCAATGGCATCGTTCTCGATGGCAGGCCGGGCCGGGGTTTCAGCGGCCTCAAGGCCAAGGCGGAAGTAATGGACGAAATCGAACACCTCCGCAAAGCGGGATTCAGGAATCTTGCGGATTTCCTCGGTCAACAGGTCTTGCAACGAATGCGCGGACATGAATTTACTCGCAACACGTTATGTATTTGGCTTTTCTTTTTCTGCGGCATCGCGGTATTGCTGCATGTCCACCACCCGCTGCCTGCCAATGCGCTTTATCTCGGCCTCCATGTTTGAAACCTTGCCTTTCCAGCCATAATGCGGGTTGAGCTTGTAGCCGGTCGTCGTGCCTTCCTTGACTTTTAAGATAATCCCTTTATTGACTAATATCCGCATAGCTTTGCTGACATCGGGCTTGTGCATTTTTAACTTCTCAGCAACAGCGACTTGCTTGATAGTGATATAGTTTTCAAATTCTAATTCACTCATTAAAAGCAGCAGAACTTTTAATGTTTGCCCAGTCATATCGTCATCTGTTGCAATTATTGCTAATGAGTCTTGAAAGGTCATCATCCACCTGTTGCCTGTGATTTTTGGTTTAGGATAGGCGACATAAACAAAATACCCCTCTTTTTTCTCGCCGGTCTTTTGGTTGACGGTCTGGACTTTGTCATCTTTGGTCATGCTGGCTTTCTTGTGACATGGCATTGAATGTGCTTAAAAACAAAAGTTAGGATATAGCCTAACTAAGTTAGGCTATATCCTAACTTTTTGCAAGACGAAGCCACGGATGGCAAGGCTTCCAGCCCGCCTCCTTATGTGTATGGAAGTATGCGCCGCACTCAAAGGGCCGCGCAGGAGCGTCAAGGGCGAAGCCAGACTAGGAACGAAGGCTAAAAATCCAGTATCCGCGCCAGATATCCGAAGCGCAACAGGGAGTGACCCGCATCGTTGCACTTTTTTGAAGTCGAAACGGCGGGCAAGGCCACAGCACTAGCAAACACCGCCGTGCGCCGTTTCAACTTCAAAAAAGCGCTTCCAAAAAAGCTCGCCAGAGTTGGCGCGTGGCGCTACGACGTTGCGGCCTCCCGCAAGTCGATTTGCCCGGTCACGGCGGCGGTAATCAGCGCGGCGCGGCGTTCTTTCAGCAGGTCTAGGCTTTGCTGGGTTTTGGTTATTAGGGCATCAATCCTGGCGGATTCGTAGTTTAAATGAGCAACAATATATTGTTGCTCACTACTCCCAAGCCGCCCTAAGACCACCCACTTTTTGGCAACCCGTAAATATGGCGCAGGATGTTGTTTATTTGCCGGGGCGTTTGCGGAGGGGCCTGGGCGAGGTGGCAACGGATGCGCTCGGCCCGCTCCTGGACCGTCAGCCCGTGAGGCAAGTGGTAGAGCGAATTCTTCCTGACCAAGTGGATGAGGTATTCCGCCGG
>JAQUQK010000195.1:0-1678 GCA_028716125.1 Thermoplasmatota archaeon
GGGCCAACGTATGGATCATTGACGATTTGCCAGTTTGCAGGCGGCGTTTTTTGTATTTCAATTGTGTCTCCATCATCTCCGCCGCTTCCACCAACAACACTTGCACTTCCACCTGCACCACCATTGCCCCAATCACCTATTACTGCGCCTGCTTCTCCTCCCGTAGCGTTTCCACCAATTACAGGCCCCCCACCACCCCAGGGATCGCCGTTCCCGCCGTTGCCACTATTTCCGCTATATGCACCAGCAAACCCGCCAGTACCTCCGCCCCCATACATTAAAAGAAGATTGTCTTCGAGTTTCCATGTTTTGTCGCCCCCTCTACCGCCGAGAGCAGTTGAATATCCGCCCCAGCCGCCGTCTCCGCCCTTGCCGTATGGATTATCGGTTCCGTCGCCGCCCTTTCCGCCGTATGCATAAGCATCTCCTCCATGGCCGCCATCCTTTACTCCGTTGCCACCCCTGCCACCAATAGCTGTTGCATTGCCGCCATCGCCGCCATTTGTACCCGGCATATGCCCATTTGAGCCATCAGTTCCTCTTGCAGTGGCATTGCCTCCATATTTGCCAACGTCTCCGCCATTTGTTGAGTTTTCACCTACTACATAACTACTGTTCCCATCTTCGCCGTTTCCGTTTTTCCCGTCGCTGGCACCCCAATCTCCACTATTTCCGCCTTCACTACCATCTTCATCACTTTGGCATGATGTTGAAGCGCTGCAACCAATTGCTCTGGCGCCTCCGCCGTTCCCGCCCACTCCTCCTTCCACGGAATGTATGTCTTGGCGCAACAGCTTGCCGCGCACAATGAGATTGCCGGAATTTCCGCCATTGCCCCCGATTGACAATGAACCCATTCCATTCCCATCGCCATCAACGACATTTGCAATCGCAGTAGCATTGCCACCATGGCCACCGCTTCCAATTATGATTTTTCCTAGAATTGAAATCGCAGGCGATTCAAGAATTACATTGCCGCCAGCACCTCCATTGCCCCCTCTGGAAATGATCTTGTTGCCTTGGCAATCAACTGAAACAAAAGATTCTCTTCCATTGCCGCCTGAACCGCTGCAAATCGAGCCAGAATGTTCAATTATTATACTATTGCCCGCAGATAATAGTATGGAGCCGCCATTTACACCATCCATTTGCGGACTGCTTTCTTTCCAAAGCAGCGAATTTGCGTCAAAGCCATTTCCAGAGATCATCTTTCCTGATACAGAAATGCTTTCCGCCGCTGTGATCGTAATCGTTAATGATGGGTTCTTTGAAATTATTTCACAGCCTTCTATTATGAAAATATTTTCGGCGTTAAACTGTATATTGTTGTAAATCTCAATGAGCCCAGATAAAAATAACGTTTCAACAATCGCGTTTCCATCGCAATGCTCGACTGAAATCGCGGATGTTTCATACGGAACGCACATGACAATCAAAGACAGACACGCCATTATTGTATAGTACTGCATCACCTTCAAATTACCACCTTTTAACGAAGGATAGATTGAAGAGAAAAATATAAGTTTTCTTGGACACATCTCTAAAGTCCAGGAGATCCTCCCGGGCTTCCACCTGCACCGCCTGTGCCTTTCGTGCCATCTGCTCCGCCCAGTCCATTTGTCTTAACGCCCACTCCAGGCGTTCCAGGTAGTCCTGTTCCCGAACCTGCAGAGCCGCC
>JAQUQK010000195.1:1778-3128 GCA_028716125.1 Thermoplasmatota archaeon
GAACCGCCAGATCCTCCAGTTCCGCCATTGCCACCGGATGCACCAGGGAAACCAAATCCACCCGATCCTCCGGCGCCACCTGAACCTCCAGTTCCACCTGGCCCTCCAGCACCGCCCGTTGCATCAGCGGAACCTCCTGGCCCTCCATTAGATCCAATTCCAGAGCCTGCGGTTCCATCTTTGCCCTTGGCAGATGCATCTCCACCATTTCCCCCATTTCCACCTGCTCCGCCATTGTCGCCTGGAGTTGGGCCCCACTTATACAACCCCCACAATATCTGACCTGCGGGCGTTCCTGGTGTCCCTGGAGTTCCAGCAGTTCCTGGAGAGCCAGGGGTGCCAGTTGCAGAGGCGGGTTCTCCAGCTGCACCGTTGCCTGTTGCAATCGCGATCACCATAGGAACTGTATTTCCCTCTAAATCTGTAACTGTTTTCCTTATTTCTTTTACGCTTGGAACTTCTATCTCGCCAACCATTGCCAGAATTATCGCGACTTCACGGTTTACGGTTTCTCTAATTGCCTCTGTCCTATCTTCAATAGTTTTTTTCGCATCGGCTACAAGTTTTGCGATGTCTGCCAAGTTTGGTATATCTATGTTCTTAAATACAGTCAGAATTATCGCAACTTCCGCCATGACTTTTCTTTCCAATTCCGCGGATGCTTTTTTGGCATTTTCAATAACCTGGTTTATGTCCGTGTCATCTCCGGGGTCTATTCCGGGGTCAAAGATTACGCCTCCGTCCAGAATATCGTTTATCAGCGCAAGAATCATTAGGTTTACCGGTTCTCCATCACCATCTCCGGCTACGCTCCCCGCGATGAATTCGTTCAGCGTGTTGAGCAAATCCCGATCCTGCACGATTGTCGGCAGGTCTTCGCCGATTGCAAGGGCGCTTCCGCCCGCTCCACCGTCTCCGCCGGTTATCTTGCCGGAATCGAAGAGCGCCGCTATTGCATCGTTGTCAAGGGCAGGAATGCTCAAAGTTCCAGACTGCCCTGCTTCCCCGCCGACTGCACTCACTAACTCGAACCCGCGCCCGAGCGCGATTGCGTCGCCGCCTGCGCCACCATTTCCAACGTTGAGTGTTCCGAGAACGTCAACCTTGTCCGCGATGAGACTGATTGAGCCGGCATTTCCTGCATTTGCGCCTTTGGCTTCGTATGTAATTTCATTGGAATAGTTTCCGATGTCGTACGCGAAGCTGTTGCCTCCATTGCCGCCGTTGCCTGACGCGAGAATTGCGCCGTCAAGAATGCTTATCGACCCTTCGGCTGAAAAGAGCCTGAGCGCCCCGCCGTTCGTTCCGTCTTCGCCATTAAATGCAAATCCGTATTCGGATTCGATTATT
>JAQUQK010000196.1 GCA_028716125.1 Thermoplasmatota archaeon
GACATGCACGGCCTTCCGATTGAAGTCAAGGTAGAGAAGGAACTCGGAATAAAGAATAAGAATGAAATCGAGGAATATGGCGTAGACAAGTTCGTGGGAAAGTGCCGCGAGTTCGCGCTCAAATTCCAGAAGGCGATGGACGTAGAATTCAAGGCGCTCGGCGTCTGGTTCGACTGGGACAACCCTTACAGAACGCTTGAAAATTACTACATCGAGGCCGCCTGGTGGACGCTCAAGAGCGCTGCCGAGAAAGGCCTTCTATATCAGTCGGAGCGCGGAATATCGTGCTGCCCAAGGTGCGGAACTGCGCTTGCTGAGGCGGAAGTGGAATATTGGGACGAGACAGACCCGTCGGTCTATGTAAAATTCCCGATAAAAGGAAAGAAGGACGAATTCATCGTCATCTGGACGACAACCCCCTGGACGCTCCCTGCAAATATGGCGGTTTGCGTACACCCTGAATTCAATTACGCAAAAGTGCTTGCAAAGAAGTTCGTCGACGGAAAAGTAATTGAGGAAACACTAATTGTTCTGGACGAAAAGGTCGAGGAAATAATGGAACTCGGCCAGTATGACGAGCACTTTGTGGTTGAGCATTACACTGGAAAAGACCTCGAAGGGCTGGAATACGTCCACCCATTTGCAGATGTGATGGAATACCACAGGACGCCGAAGTCAAAATGGCACTGCAAAGTCCTGCTCGCAAATCACGTTACTGGCGACAACACGGGCGTTGTCCATACCGCGCCGGGGCATGGCGCAGACGATGCGGAAGTTGGCAAGAAATACGAGCTTCCGCCCTTCTCCCCGCTTAAGGCAGACGGAAAATACACAAACGAAGTCGAGCCTTATGCAGGGATGTACGTCCGCGACGCGAATCCGAAAGTCATAGAAGACCTGAAGGCAAAAGGACTTATGCTAAATTCCGGCCTTGTGACGCACAGATACGGCCACTGCTGGAGATGCAAGACCCCTATCCTATACCGTACCACGAAACAATGGTTTGTGCGCATTACACAGCTCAAGGAAAAGATGCTTGCCGAGGTTGACCGCGTGAAATGGACGCCCGAATGGGCAGGCTCCTTGCGCGAGCGCGACTGGGTATCGAATGCGCGCGACTGGTGCATCACGCGCCAGCGCTACTGGGGGATACCGCTCCCGGTCTGGAAATGTGATATGTGCGGTGAGCTTCACATCGTTGGCTCTTCGAAGGAATTGCGCGAACTTTCCAATTGCGGCGAGATAGAACTCCACCGCCCATGGGTTGACAGCATCACTTTTAAGTGCAAGAAAGCAAACTGCGGCGGAACAATGAAGCGAGAGCTGGACGTATTGGACGTTTGGTTCGACTCTGCGGTCGCATCCTGGGCATCGCTGAAATATCCTGCGGAAACCAAGGAATTCGAGCGCTGGTGGCCGTGCAGGTGGATAACAGAGGCGCAGGACCAGACGCGCGGATGGTTTTACAGCCAGTTGGGCGCAGGCGTGATGGCATTCGACAAGGTGCCTTACGACGAAGTGCTGATGCATGGATGGGCGCTTGACGAAAAGGGACAGGCGATGTCAAAGAGCCTTGGCAACATCATATCGCCGATGGACGTCATAAAGAAGCATGGCGTCGATGCGATGCGCTCCTACATCTTGCGCTCGTCTGCCCCGTGGGAAGACTTGCAATTCTCCTGGACTGGCGTTCTCAACGCAAACCGCAATTTGAACGTGCTCTGGAACGTGGTCGTGTTCTCGACAACATATATGGCGCTTGACAAGTTTGACCCTGCGAAGGTCACGTTTGCCTCTGTGAAAAAGAGTTTGCGCACAGAGGACAAATGGATTTACTCGCGCCTTGAGAACCTGAAGAAAACAGTAACGGAAAACGTCAAGGCATACAATTTCCATCTTGCAATGCGTGCAATCGAGGAATTCACGCTCAACGACCTCTCGCGCTGGTATGTAAGACTAATCCGCGACCGCACCTGGACAGAGGGCGACGACCCGGACAAGCTTGCGGCATACCGCACGGTCTACGATTCGCTCATAACTGTTGCAAAGCTGATGGCGCCGTTCACTCCGTTCATATCCGAGCAGATATACCAGAATCTCGACGGCTCGATGCCAAGCGTGCATATGTGCGACTGGCCCAAGGCCGACGAATCGCTGATTGATGTAAAGCGGGAAGCGCAGATGAACGTTGTCCGCGACCTCGTGGAAGCGGCTGCGAATGCCAGGCAGAAAGCGCAGATGAAGCTTCGCTGGCCTGTAAAACGCATCATAGTTTCATCGGACAAGAAAGAAGTGCTTGATGCGATAAAGTCGCTGGACGCCCTTGTAAAAGACCAGATAAACGTCAAGAAAGTCGAACTGGTTCAAGGCGTCTGGGGTGAACTGAAAGTCCAGTTCGTGCCAAAGCAGGGCGCAATCGGGCCGACATTCAAAAAGGAAGCAGGACTTGTGTTTGCAGGGCTGAAGAATGCGGAGCCAAAGGCGCTGAAAGAAGCGCTCGCAAAGGATGGCAAATATGCTCTTGAATCCGCAGGCAAGACATTCGAAATAAAGCCGGAAATGGTCGAGTTCTCCGCGGCAATGCCGGAACATATCGCTGGCGCCGAGTTCTCAAGCGGAACAGTATATATTGACACAGAAGTCACGAATGAGATAAAGGGCGAAGGCCTTTCGCGCGATGTCATCCGCAGAATTCAGGAAATGCGCAAAGAAGCCGACCTGAAAGTTGACGACTTCATAACTGCTGGCGTTGCAACTGATGCTGAAATGGCAAAATTGCTTGCGCCTTACAAGGAAACAATCGCCTCGGAAACGCGCTGCAAGTCGATGGAACTTTCATCCGACGCTTCGGCTGTCTCAAAATATGCATCTTTCAAGGATTGGGACATAGAAGGCACGGCATTCAAGATTGGCATCTCTAAATCTTAATCTCCTTTTTGTTGTAATGCAGGTCATATCATGGCAATATCCAGCATGGAACGGATTTACGTAATCGCATACCGCGCATCTGTAGAGGAAGCAGTAAGACGGATGCAGTCATCCAAACTTATCCAGGTCACCGACATAAGGAAAGGGAAAATGAAGGACGATTCCGCGATGGC
>JAQUQK010000197.1 GCA_028716125.1 Thermoplasmatota archaeon
ATATATAGAATCGCAAATATACCAGAGTGAGAATAAGATATGAACCCTGCAGACAGGACAAATCTCATAGACGCCGTTTCGGCTGCATTGGCAAATAGCGGATTCTCTGTTTCGGAGCGATGCGACATGCGCCCGCTGTGCTTTGATCTCATAGCAGGCAGGGACGATAGCATACTTGTCATCAAGGTGCTTGCCAACGCAGATGCGCTTGACGAAGACGCGGCGCAGAAGATGATCAAGCTCGCAATGAGCATCAAGGGCGCACCAATAGTCGTGGCGATGAGGACCAGCACCGACGCGCTTGAGGACGACGTCGTTTACCTGCGCTCCAACGTCCCGGTTATCACTTTTAACACCCTTAGCGAATACATAATAAACGAACAGCGCCCAATAGCATATGCTGGGCCTGGCGGGCTTTACGCGGAGATAGACAGCAAGAGGCTTCGCGAACTTCGGGAAATTCACAATCTTTCGCTTTCCTCGCTTGCAAACATGCTCGGCGTTTCCCGCCGGACCATAAGCATGTATGAAAGCGGAATGAATATGCTCGTGGAAGTGGCAGCCCAGCTTGAAGAGACGTTCGGAGGCGAATTCATACGCCCGCTGGAGGTTTTCAGCACGGGATTCATGGAGTCGTCCATGAGGGATGCCATAAGGCAGATACGCTCGCACATTAGCGAAGATGTCTGCAACGACGATGAGAAATACGTTATAGATTCCCTTGTCGGAATGGGCTGCGACGTGATACATGTAAAGAAGGCGCCCTTCGACGCGATTGTCCAAAACGCGCCTGCAAACCTAAATGCGATTGCGGGGATCGGGGGCGCGGACGAGGCATCGCTGCGAAAAGCGAGAATGATGAAGAGCATAGCGGAAGTGGCCGATGTTCCGCCTGTAATGTTCTCGCCCTTTCCTGGTGTTAGAAAAATGGCAGGCCTTCCTGTAATTTCATTTAGCGAGCTTGAATTGATATCTGCGCCCGAAGAAATACTAGAGCTGATTCTGGAACGCTCTTAAGACTGTTCTGCGCTTGTTCTTGCGCGGCTCGATTGCGTAAAAAGTATAGTGGCGCGGAATCCTGAGTTTCTTGCCTGTCCAATACTTGCACATAGGGCAGCGCCATTCGACTGTTACTGTTCCTCCGGTCAAAGTCTTGTTTTTGAGGCGATCCATTGTTGTGCGGCAGACCGGGCATTTTGTCGGCTTTCCGACGTCGTCTTCCTTTGTCTTGACTTCAACCCGGACGTGACCGGAACGTAGGGCAAGCAGGCGGACCTTTTCGGGAGTTGTCGTATATTCCGGGTCGTTTTTCTGCAGTTCGTCAACGACGAGCTGGCGCAGGCGGTTTTGCGACTCGATTGTCCTGTTTCTGTTAATGACTGCAATTATCGCTGCAAGAATTTCCTCGTCCTTTGGCAATTTCCAGTGCTTTTCCTTTTTCTCTTCTTCTGGCTTTGGTTCAGGTACTTCAAGGAACGTCTGGTCTGGGGAAATTTCCTCTGCATCGCCTGGCTTCATCAAGGATTGTATTAAAAATACGTAGATAAAGTTTAGTTTGCACCGGAATCTCCATCAAATTTCTTCAATTGCGACTTGTACATCTGTACTATTTCCGTGCTTGTCGTCGCATCTTCCGCTTTCTTGTCATCGCGCCACTTTCCGGTGAAACGCGGGAAGCGTATTGCAATTCCTGAACCGGGGCGAATGGTACCGTAAGCGCAAGTATGCACGGGACTCAATGTCATTTCCGCGCCGCGTATCTCCATCACAAAGCGCGGCTTTACCCAGACGTCAGGCGTGATTTCCGATTCAACATCAGACGGTTTCTGCTTTGAGATAAACGGCTCGAACATCTTCGGCATTTCATCGAGAGTCTTGTCATCGAATCCAGTTCCAAGGCGCGAGATTGTCTCGAATTTTCCGGTTTCCTTATTGTACGCCGCCATGAGCAGTGAGCCGTATTTTCCAGTGCGCGTTCCGTGGCCGAAGAGCGCCCCGACTACGACGAGGTCAACGGTATCCGACAGTTCGGATTTGTAGTCGCGCTTGTACTTTATCCACTGGAACCCTCTTGCGCCGGCACGGTATGGGCTGTCAAGCGACTTTGCCATTATGCCCTCGCAGCCGCTGTCTATCGCCTTGCTGAAATATGCGTTTATTTCTGATAGGTCGCAGGAAACGAATGAGTCTGAAATTTTTACGCGCTCACCCGCCACGAAATTGCGCTTCAGCGCTTCCCGCCTGTCTGTATATGGCTTGCGCGTGATGTCTTCGCCTTCTATGTAAAGGCAGTCGAAAAGATAGATGCTTACAGGATAATCGGCGGTAATGTCCGAGTGCCCTCCCTTGATGCGCGAAGTTTCCTCGCCGCCAAGAGTCATTACTTTCTCGCTTTCCACTCCGTATTTTCTTCCTCTGCGGTGGGAAATTTCCTGGAATGGAAGCATCTCGCCAGTTTCCCCGTTAACTGCGACGCATTCACCTTCAACAATGCACTCTTTTCCTTTGAAAGCTGAAAGAAGCGAGGCGCAAACGTCCGGGAACTGCTCGGTCAAATCTTCAAGCCTGCGCGAGAAAAGAGTGCACTTGCTTTTGCCTATGTGCGCCTGTATTCGGAGGCCGTCATACTTGAATTCAAAGCCGCATTTTCCCTCCATTTTTGCGATTATCTCCTCAATTGAAGGAAGGCGCTCCGCGAGCATTGCGCGTATTGGCACGCCGAGTGTAATCTTGATTTTGTCAATGCCTTCAATTCCTTCGGCTGCAAGCACGTTTGATATGCGCCCGAGGTCGGGGTAAAGATTGTAAGCGTTCTCTATCTTTTCGCGGTATTGCTTTTGAAGTTCCTTTATTTTGTCCGCTTCGGTGCCTTCGCCCAAATCTTTCTCGGCGCGCATTTTCGCAAGCGCATCCAGAATCGTCATGTCCGCAAGCCCGAGGCGCAGGTTTCCTGTAACAGCACGAACGATGTATTTTCCCTCTGACGCCTTGGCATCGTGAAGAATTTCAGAAAGCAATTTTATCTTCGCGTCCTGGGAGCGCGTGCCTGTGGCTTTGGCAATTTTGTCAAGATTGTCGTA
>JAQUQK010000198.1 GCA_028716125.1 Thermoplasmatota archaeon
GGCTTTGCGCTCTCGAATGCGCTTGCCAGGTGGATTAGGTACGAGCCGTCCTTCTGGACGATTATCGGCGCATGCTCCATCAGGTCTTTTACGTCTATCTGGTAGACGCCAGATTCGACGATTTCTACGGTTTCGGGCTTTACCACTTTTTCGGTAAGTCCAGTGGATTCGATCTTTGGCATTTCTGGTGCGCGCTTTGCGGGCGCAGGAGGCGCTTGCGCCGCGGGTTTTGGAGTGATCTGCGGGATTTCCGTCTGCGCCTTGGCTGGTTTTTGCTCTGTGGCAACTTGGGTTGGCGCGCTTTCTTTTGCAACTTCCGGAGCGGCTTTGGGCTTTGAAGACTCCCTTGCCATTTCCGCAAGCTTCTGTATTGGAACCTTTTCACTCTTTATCTGGCGCTCTAGAAGTTCTGCGGGGGAGACGCCCTGAAGTCTTGCCTCAATCTGGGAAATTGGCTCCTCGCCTTCTTTTATGCCATCGCTGCGTAGAATGCTGGAAATTACCCCGATTGGCTTTTGATCTGCCGATTTCATCGCCCTCATTTCGGACGAAATGTCGCATATGGCCGCCCTTATTTCTTCGGGCGTAAGCTTGACCCATGCCTTGCGGCTCTGCTCGTTCCATACGGGATCGCGGTAATTCGGCTTCTCTTTGGACGACATTATCTGCTCTACTACGTTCTTCAGATCCTCGTCCGCCTTTGCCTGCAGCTTCTGGCGCGCGCCGTCGTCCAGCTTGTCCTTTGTGTAGAAGAAACGCGTTCCGCCGCAGCCGGAGCACCCTTTCAGTACTTCGGAAGAGCCGTCGGGATAAACTTTACCGCATTTTAGACATTGGTGTGGCATATTGTCCGCTGTGAATCGAGTCAGGGAATAAAAGAATTGTCCGAAAAATCACTCTACGACAAAAGATTCGTGGATCATTTTGTACATCTGGTTGTATGTGGACATGTCCTCGGAGCTCTGGTAAAGCGCCAGGCTTCCTGATTTTATTGTTGTTTTTGTAAGCGAGAATCCATAGATAACATTGGAGGTTTCCCTTAATATGCCTCCATTGCTGGAAAGGGAAGTCACGATGAACTTGCCGCTTGCCTCCACGACAAAGCCGCCCTGAATGTTTGAGATTGACGTAAAATCGTAGTAATGCACCGTCGTCTCATATCCGCCCACGAACTCTGTCTTATTGACCATCGGCCCGAAGATCATGTTGTATCCGGACCATGTGTTCCAGATGGTGGATTTCAGAGACATCAAGTTGATGTCGTCGGACATCAGCCCTTTCGGTATCGGATAGGAGTACGTCAGCACTGTGAGCGTCCCGAATGGGCGGCTTGTGCCCTTGTATTGATATGTGCGCGCTGAAGTCATTGTCCCCCCTGGAGTCAACACCTTATCAGAAACGGTTTTTTCCCATCCATAAGAACTCGCCGCTTCGTAATCAATCGTTCCAGGATGCGGCGAATCCAGAAATAATGCGATGGTGTATGCAGACATCAGGAAACCGATTGAGATCAGTATGATTATTGGGGCTTTCATCATTTTACCAGCACTCGTTGTTTTTCCGCGCTTCTGCGCGGGCGAGAATTAGATGAAGAACAATTTTTTGGCGGCGTTTTCTACTTATTTTTTTCCTCGATGAGACGCTTAATCTCTTTTTCTTCCCATTTCTTTCCAAGCGCCCTTCCGAAAACGAACACGCCCATCGCATGCCACATTATGGCGAATCCCCAGAATATTGCCACCCAGTAGAACCACCACAAGCCATTCAGCAGCGGCAACCTTGCCGTTATCACGTTCAGGATTGCAAGCATCGCGATTACTCCGAAAAACACGCAGACGTGGATTATGAATCCCCTGATCTCCTCCACACGCTTCTTTGCCCACTTATATTCGTCTTCGCCGTTCATGGAATCAAGCGGTATCCTCTCACGGCTTTTTAATATCCCTGTGTTTCCCATGCGTTCGCAAGGATTTTCCACATGAAACAAAACGGCCCTCTTGCTATGCACAAATGTGCCACAAACGTCATATTTAAATAGCCGTATGTGATACCTTTGTCTGACAATGTCTGACAAGCGGCATTTGGTCGGCGGATGCGCCGCAAAAGCCGAACCGGACATTAAGTGATGGATATGGCATACCTCGAGAGAATCACAATCCGCCTACCCAAGCAGCAGATCGACCAGATCGACATGCTTGTAAAGATAGGCGAATTCTCGTCAAGGTCCGACGTCCTGCGCACGGCAGTCAAGGAACTGATGTACGACAGGATTGACAAGGTGGCCGAACACGCCGAGAAGCTCAAGAAGTTCGAGGCGCTCGCGTCCACGGTCCGCATGATGGAGAAATACTCCAAGAAATAAAACTCACAAATACGGCTGCCGTTGCATGGCAATGGCCGCTTGAATTTACGCTTCGTAAAAACTGGCCTAGAGGGGATGGGCTGGCGACATACGAACGGCGGGGGCATGTGCCCCCGCCCCGCCTTTATCTTTACCTTTTTCTATTATGCTCGATGGGGGAATAACCATGGAAAGCTCGATAATATCAGAGGCAATGAAATATTCGAACGTCCAGGACAGGACTCCGGACAAGGGAACTGGAAGCAGCCTGGATCTGGGAAAGCTGATGGCAAGCAGCCCTGCATCAACTGGCGATGAATGGTTCGGGCTCCCACAGATCATGATAGTGGGATGCGGCGGCGCAGGATGCAACACTGTGAACCGCGTCAAGAAGATGGGCGTGAAAGGCTCAGCCACGATCGCGCTCAACACCGACAAAGTTCACCTTGATATGATACAGGCCGATAAGAAGATGCTCATCGGAAGGGACATCACCAGAGGGCTCGGCGCAGGCGGCTATCCTGAAGTGGGACAGCAGGCAGCGGAGCGCTCAAGATCCGAGATTGAAGAAATGATGCGCGGCGCAGACCTCGTTTTCATAACCTGCGGCATGGGCGGAGGCACGGGCACTGGCTCGGCACCGGTCGTGGCAGACATCGCAAAGAAGCTTGGCGCAATCGTCATAGGCATGGTTTCATCGCCGTTCAACGTCGAACGCGCACGCCTCGGAAA
>JAQUQK010000199.1 GCA_028716125.1 Thermoplasmatota archaeon
TCGCGGGCTACATCTTTCTCATTCCTCAGTACGGCATGGTGGCGGCCGCCTGGCTCACGGTCGCGTCCGAAACGGCGGTGGCCGCGGCCGCGACTTGGTTTTCCCTGCGAGTCGCGCCGAACGGTTTGGCTTGGGGCGTACTCTTAAAATCATTCTTCGCGGCTTTGGTCATGGCCCTGGCCATTCTGCCCCTTAAAAATCTCTGGTTGCCCATACCGATTATGGCCGGCGTCATCGTCTACTCGGTCCTTGTGGTCGTAACCGGCGCCGTTTCCAAGGACACGCTTAAGGAAATTTTTGCCGCGCGCCGCGGCGAACCGACTATCGACAACATATGAAGACTTTTTGGAAAGTCTGGCTCTTCCTTTTGCCATTCTTTTTGCCGCTTTACGTCGTCAGACTCAATATCGGTCCCCTTCCGACGACATTATTGGAAATATTCATCGTCGTTTCTTTCGCAACTTGGCTGATCTGCAAAATTTATCAGAGAACTTTACTATCCTTCATCAAAAACTCGCCTAAATGCCGTTGGTTTTATCCGATTATCATTTGGCTATTGGCGACTTTGATTGCAGTCCTGATCGCCCAAGACAAATGGGGCGCTTTGGGCCATTGGCGCGCCTTCATGCTTGAACCAATTTTGGTGTTTGTGATGTTTGCCGACTTGATCCCCCCTACCCCCCTTAATAAAGGGGGGGCAAACGGCAGATGGGTAATGTTTGGCATTGCCGCAGTCACCATCGCCCTTGGCGTTTATTCGATTGTTCAATATTTCACTGGCTTCGGTATTCCCGCGCCATGGGATGCCATTCCGGGTCGACGCGCCACCGGCATCTTCGGTTTTCCCAATGGCCTTTCGCTTTTTATGGCGCCTTTCGGCATCGCTTGTTTCATCGCCTGGCTAAATAAAGTCTGGGAAGGAGATAGTTTATGGGCCCGCATCCTCCTTCTGGTCGCCGCCGCCTTCGCCGGCGTAGCGGAAATCCTGGCTCAGTCAATGGGAGGACTCTTGGCCTTTGGGGTTGGAATTGTTTTGGTTCTTTTAATTAAGAAGAGCACAAGAAAACTCGGCTTAGTCGTGACGGCGATTGGCGCCATAGCCGCTTGTTTGGTCGGTTATAAAATATTAAGCACGCAGTTGCGTTCAACCGACTTGAATGATTCCCTGGCACTGAATAAAAGATGGTCCAGCATGGTCAGAACCGTCATCTGGAGCGAGTCATGGGAACTGATTAAGGCTCATCCCCTGGCTGGGACCGGGTTGCGCAGTTACCAAACGGCCATCATCCCATTCCATAAGGCGACCTGGATGGAAATCTACCCTCATCCGCACAACATCATACTCATGCTTTGGATCGAAACCGGGCTGTTCGGCCTTTTGGCTTTTGCTTGGCTTTGCGTGACTTGGATTATGGTTGTCAAAAAAAATAAAAACTGGCTGTGGCTAGTTCCTTTAGTCGTGATTCTTGTCCACGGCATGGTCGACATGCCTTATTTCAAAAACGATTTAGCCGCGCAGTTCTGGATTTTGGCGGCACTCGCGACTTTATGAAGTATTTACCGGCAATAGCAATTCTAATGTCACTCTTAGGAGTCGGCTGCAACCGGTTGAGCCAAGCGCCCGTAACTTCTCCCGATCTCCCGAAGGATAAAATGATACTTTTTACCGGCGTCGGTTGTCCGCATTGCGAGGTGGTCGAAAACAAACTTAACAGCGATTACCAAAACATCCCGATCGAGGTGAAAGAGGTTTTTAAAAACGGGCAAAATGCCGCCCTTTTGATCAAAGCTTTGCGGGCCTGCGGCAAGCCTCTCGACTCTTCGGGCGTTCCCTTGCTTTGGGACGGTTCGGGCTGCCACGAAGGCGACGATAATATCTTAAAATTTCTGACGGCCTACAAGGAAAACAGTTCAAAATGAATCTGATGCCTAGGCACGCCCAGTTGCTTGAAAGCCGAAAGGGCTCCCCTCATCATGGGCTTTGGCCCACAAAGGTAAACTTCGCGATCCATGAAATCCGGCGCCAAACGCTGGATTTTTTCTTTATCGATATAACCTTTTTCACCCTGCCAGGCGGCATCATTGCTCAAAACGTATTGGACGTTTAAAGCCCCGTTCGACATCTCTTGAAATTCATTTCGAAAAGTAATGCCCCTTTCCGTCCGGCTTCCATAAAGCAAGACCGCGTCCTTTTTATCCATCGCCAACGTCTCCGCGATTGATCTAACCGGCGTGATGCCAATTCCTCCCGCCACTAATAGATATTTGTCCTTGTTTGCCCGATCAAGCGTAAAGACACCGTGTGGTCCGTCGATAAAAATTCTGGTGCCAGGTTTAATGCCGTGCATTTTAGCCGTAAAATCACCTAAGGCTTTGGCGCTGATCCTCAAAAACTTGCCATTGGGAGCCACTGACAAGGAAAAAGGATGGGCTTGCCACCATCTCTCCTTATCTAAAAACCTGAAAATGAAAAACTGACCGGCTTTAACTTTGTATTTGTCTAAATTTTTGCCGGTAATGTAAATCGACGTGACTTCACCCGGCTCTTCGGCCACGCGGTCCACTTTAAACTCGTGCTTCCAGCTCCTCCAAATCGGCAAAAAGAAACGGTAATACAACAAGTTAATCAAAACGAAGGCGTAAAGCCCGTACCAAAACGCGACGGCCCAACCCGACATGTCGTCCCCGCTGAACTCGTGGGAAAAAGCCAGCAGCACGGCCGCGTACATGGCCAAATGCGTCAGATACCAGGCTTCGTACTTTAGTTTTTTATAGACGATCAAGATGGCCAGGACTACCAGAATGAGAAAAAGAATCGTGCCAAGAAGGGCGTTGAAGACGTTATCGATATTCAACAATCTTATGAAGCTGGTGATCCAATCGCGTTTTGAGACCAAGGAAGAGCTGATAACCAAAAGCATCGGATGGATCACGATTAAAAACGGGATGATGAAACCGTTCACGTGGTGCAGACGCGATAATTTATCAAAACCAAAAATAGTTTCAATCCATTTGACCCGACCGATCAACATGATTTGGAGCAGGATA
>JAQUQK010000200.1 GCA_028716125.1 Thermoplasmatota archaeon
GGACCGATAAAAACGATGTCCTCTTTTTTACATCTCCCGGCAAAGCCTGCATTCTCCGCCAAAAATCCATAACCGGGATGAATCGCCTGCGCGCCGGTTTTGCGGCATGCAGCGATGAGCTTATCCATATTGAGATAGCTCTCCGAAGGCTCTGCGCTTCCTAGACATACAGCCTGATCTGCATCGAGAACATGAAGTGAATCTTTGTCTACTTCGGAATATACCGCTACGGTCTTTATTCCCATCTCCCTGCACGTAGCGATGATGCGAACCGCTATCTCTCCGCGATTGGCAATGAGTATTTTATCGAACATATATGTTCACCTCTTACGTAGTTTCGATCCGATAATTTTATTACCCTTCTTACGAATACCCCCCATCACATTCTAAAAATACCATAGCCGTAGACATCGTTACGCAGCGGAGCGTTGAGCGAGGCCGAAATTGCCAGACCAAGCACGTCACGTGTTTCGGCAGGATCGAGTATACCGTCATCCCATATATTCGACGTGCTGTGATAGGCGTTCATCTCGCTGCGCGCCGCATCGACGATCGGTTTTTTGATAAAATCAACTTCTTCCGGCGTCAGAGGAGGTAACCCCGCCTTGGCGTTCTGATTATTCCTGAGGGTCACGAGTACATCCGCTGCCTGTTCCCCTCCCATTACTCCGATCTGCGCGTTCGGCCACATCCACAGAAAACGAGGAGAGTACGCCCTGCCGCACATCCCATAGTTGCCCGCTCCGAATGACGCGCCCACAATGACCGTGAACTTCGGCACAGTGCAGGTGGATACGGCATTGACCATTTTGTGCCCATCCTTTGTGATACCGAGTTTTTCATACTGACTTCCGATAATAAAACCGTTTATATTTTGCAGAAATAACAGAGGTATTCCACGCTTGTCGCAAAGCTGAATAAATTGAGTGGCCTTTAACGCACTATTCGAAAACAAAACGCCGTTATTGCCCAAGATACCGACGGGATAGCCATGGATGTGAGCAAAACCGCACACGAGGGTGGGTCCATAGAGTTCCTTGAACTCGAGAAATTCGCTGCCGTCCACCAAACGCGCAATCACCTCGCGGCAATCATAGGGCACCCTGAGGTCGCGGCTCACAATTCCGTAGAGCTCTTTAGGATCATACAGAGGCGGTTTTACATCCATCATCGTGAGTTTTGTTTTTTCTTTTTTCGGTAACATCTTGACGATATTTCTGACAATCGCTATCGCGTGCGCTTCGTCCTCAGCGAAATAATCGGAGACACCTGATTCCGCGCAATGCACCATCGCTCCGCCAAGTTGTTCCGCGGTCACTTCTTCGCCCGTGGCAGCCAGAACAAGCGGCGGCCCCCCCAAAAATATCGCACCGGTTCCCTTGACGTGCACAACGTCATCCGACATAGCAGGGACATAGGCGCCACCGGCAGTACATAGCCCCATGACGGCCGTTATTTGAGGTATGCCCATCTTCGAGACTATTGCCTGATTGTAGAATATTCTGCCGCCGTCATCAACGTCCGGGAATATTTCCGATTGGAGCGGCAGGTACGCACCGGCCGAGTCGAGAAGACTTATCATGGGCAGATGGTTTTCCATAGCTATGGTCTGACAGCGCAGAGTTTTTTTTACGCCCATCGGATAGACGGCGCCGCCTTTTATTGTAGCATCGCTTCCCGATGCAATAACTTCGCGTCCTTCGACCACACCGATACCAACCACATTACCGGCGCCGTGCACGTTGCCGTCATACATGCCTTTAGCCGCAAGCGGAGCGATCTCCAGAAACGGCGTATTTTTATCCAGAAGCATATCAAGCTTTTTGCGTATCATGAGTTTGCCTTGCGTGGCCAAACGATCGATGGTTTTTTGCGGGCGATCCTCTCTGGCTTTTTTCAATTCTTTTTTCAGGTCGGATACCAAAGCTTCCATCGCCTCATAATTCTTTTTATATTCATCCGATTTTGTATCGACCTTAGTTTCTATGATATCCATAATAGCGCACCCCCCAGGAATCAGCTTATATTCATTAACGATTATTCATTTGAATTATTTAAACTATCCTCAACTGCAAATATCTAAGCTATTCTCTCCAGATCATATTTTGAAATAAACGCGCGTTGCATCTCCGATGTGCCTTCGCATATCTCGCCGAACTTTGCGTCGCGGTAATAACGTTCGATATCGCTTCCGGAAATATACCCGTGACCGGCGAATATCTGCATTCCCCAATTCACAATCTTCGTTACGGCCTCGCTCGCAAAAAGTTTCGCGCAGGAGGACAGTAGCCGCGCATTCTTTTCCGACTGATTGACTCCCCACGCAGCCCTGAGGGCAAGCATCCTTCCCAAATCATTGTATGTGAACATATCGGCCAGTCTAAAACCCACGTCCTGGAAAATCCCGATGCGCTTACCGAATGCCGTCCTCGTTTTCGCATAAGCGTTAGCGCCCTCCATGCAGGCAAGTCCTATTCCAACGCAAAGCGCCGCGATGCCAATGGCGCCGATACTCAACAGTCTTTCGAGTTCTTCATATCCATTGCCCGGTCCATTACCCAGTAACTCAGCAGCGCATCCGTTCATTGACACAGAGGCAATCGGGCAACCACGAAGGCCTAATGTCTCCATCGGAGCGCCGATGCTCATCCCCGATGCACTTTTATCAAGGATGAACATGCTCATTCCCTTATCTCTACCCGCATTCTTATCGCTATAGGCGAGAACTATAAAAACATCCGCAATCGGAGCGTTCACAACAATGTCCTTCTTTCCATTCAATACCCATTTATTACCTTCTTTTTTTGCTACGGTTGTTATTCCGGCAATATCGGTTCCGGCCTGCTCCTCCGAATAGGCAAAGGCGCCGACTTTCTCACCATTAAGAATTGCGTTGATATATTTATCCTGTTGTTCTTTGCTTCCGAAGAGCTTTATTGCTCCTGCGCAAAAAAAGGCGCTGGCACGTGAGCTCAGGTAAGTCGAAGGACATGCTTTTGCTATCTCTTCGCCTGCCAGATACATCTCCACCATATTCAG
>JAQUQK010000201.1 GCA_028716125.1 Thermoplasmatota archaeon
TACCCGCCTCTTTGGTACTACACATTTGCGCCACTGTTCAAAATTCTCGCGCCGATTTTCGATCCTAGCGGCTACGGCGTTTTCAGCCCTACATCCATGTCTTATGCGGTTTCTCCATGGGTATGCTCCCCGCTGTTTCTCACAGTTGTAAAAATACCCCTGATGCTTGCCGACTTCATCACTGGCCTCGTGATATTCGGCATCGTGAAGGAATTTTCAGGCGACAGCAAAAAAGCAAAAAGCACATTTGCCTTCTGGTTTCTGAACCCAATCGTGATTTGCATATCCGCGGTTCACGGAATGTACGACATACTTCCTGCGATGATGGCGCTCGTCGCGTTCTGGCTGATGTACAAGAACCGCCCTGCGCTTGCAGGGGTGGCACTTGGATTAAGCATACTTTACAAGGCGTATGCGGTATTTCTAATTCCGCTATATTTGGCGTATGCGCTTGCAGCCTATGGAAAGACGGATGGGTGGCGCGAGAAGCTGTGGCGCGCTTTCAAGTTCGGCATAGGCGGCCTTGTTGTTGCAGGGATGTTTTTCATACCCAACATGCTTCTAAGCAAGGATTTCGTAAGCGTTTTCCAGAGCAGGGCGATAGGGCTTAACGTCGGCGGGCTAAATCCATGGATGATAGTTTACCTCGGGCCCGTAGGCCAGGCAATTTTCAATTTTGTTACCAACCATCCCGCGTCTTTCTATTATCTCCCTGCTTTTGTAAGCACGTTGGCGGGCATTGCAATCGCATACTGCACATACATCGCAATAAGAAAGAATTCCGGGGACAAATCGAAAGACCTTCGAATATTCCTGACTGGCAACATGCTTGCAGTAGTGATGATATTAGTGTCCCTTTTAGTCACAAACCCGCAATACATAATTTGGATGCTGCCATTTGCTGTTGCAGGCATTGCTCTCTACGGCTGGAACAGGAAATGGGCGAATGAAGTTTCATGGGCGGGCGTTATTTTTGACATGGTTGTCGGCAAACTGTATTTTTTCTACCCTCTATTCTTCTGGCTGGGGCTTTCGCCGGAATCGTTCAACCGGTTCGTCAAATGGGCATTCTTCGAGAACACCTGGCCCAAGGCGATACCAAGCGTAATTTTCCTGATAATACAGGGAATTGCGGCATTGGTGGGCTTCCTGGCATTTGTGAAATTTGTAATCCAGGGATGCAAGGAATATCGGTCTGTGATTTCAAAAGATGACCTTTTGCACCCGTTCCGGCAGGCAAAGGCGCACCCACATTTAGAAAAAGAGAACGGGGCGCCGCGCTCATGGGTTGCAATTTTTGCAGTAGTCGTCACGATTCTTCTGTTCGCGTCGCAATTATACGTCATCGCGCAATATCCGTCCAGAGGTGATACCGGCGAAAGCGCATCCGCCGAATTATGGGCAGTGTACGACTCCATTTCGTCGCCCGGTTTGAAGACGATGGCGATAAACTACACAATACTCTCTGGAAAATACAATTCTGAAATGAATGTTCTCGCGGTGCCGATAGCCAAGAATGTGTCTAAAATCCTTTCAGGCAAGGTCTTTATCTTTTACGATGAAAAATATGCATATGTAAGCCCGACTTTCATCGGCCGCTGGATTGGCCTTATAGACCACATAAATCCTGAAATGCGGCTTAGGAACTCATCGGTGCAGATAAGCACGTTAGACGTTGCAGGAGTGCAATCGCTCATTTCCGGATCGTCCGGACTTTCCCCATCGGAATGCACGCTAATACTGCCATCCGGTTCCATTCCATGTGAAATGTATTCGGACGGGCTTGAAAACATAGGAAATTGGATGGAATCCGGGGGAAAGATCGTTTGGATCGGCGGGGAGATTGGCGCAAAAATCAATCTGGAAAACGGCTGGAAAAACATACTTGAATTTGGAAACATGAGCGGCCAGGAGCAAATTCTTGGATATAATCTCAGCAAGCGCGTATTCATGACAATGCCGCTTGCATTTGAAGACACAACTAATTCAATTGCATTCGACATCCGCTATTCCGGAATAATGGAAGGCGCGGTAATAGAATCGGTTGAATCACATGGCGGAAGCATACTTGGCAAGAAAATGACTGGTGCGCCGGTATCTTACGACGGTGCACAAACAGAAAACGTGACTTCTCTGTGCTACATTCCAATTGGTTCCGGCGGCCTTCTTTATTTTGCAGACGGGATGACCGATGCCACAACGATGCTCGGCGAGGACATAGTCACAAGGGATCTTTCAATAGTATACCTTTCCCGGATAATGGAAGCTTCGGGGGAGCCATCTTTCCAAAATGGAATTTTGCTGAGAAAGGAGGAAACGCGCACAGGCCAGATCTTTTTGGATTTTGATCCCGAAAAGACGCAGGCAGTTGCATTTGTGGCGTTCAATGCCGAGCCGTACAGCTATTTCATGGATTGCGAAACATTATCTCTTGACAGTTTGTGATAGGCAGAAGCGCCGTCCCTAAAGCCAGACAGATCTGCGCCGAAAGCTTTCGAAAGGCCAGTATTTCCTGCAAGGTCGTATTGCATTTTTTTGATTGCCAGTTGCAAGCGTCTTCCCAAAAACATGAAGTGCATAAGCAAGTTTTCTTTGTGCTTTTTCATTATCGCGGCCGCGCCGAAGCTATATCCGTATCGCGCCTTGAAAACTTCTTCGGCAGTCATGCGATGCTTGTGGCGCACCACAGCCGAGGGCGCGTATGCGATTTTCCCTCCTGCTTTCAAAATTCTGTAAAAAATATCCACATCCTCCCCGCTCTTGAAAGACGCGCCTACTCCGAAGCGCTCGTCGAATTTCCCGATTTTATCGAAAACATCCCTTCTGAATGCCATGCTGCTGCCATGGCCTATTCCCCACGGGGCGGGAGCGCCGGATTTCATGTGTTTTGAGAGAATTTTTCCGAAATTTGCGAATATTTTACCAAGCCCAAAACGGATGTCTTTTCCGGAAAATTCGCGCCTTTTGCCCCCAAGGTCCTGTCCTGCGACTTCCTCAAAGAAATCGGACGCCCCTTCGTTTCCATGCTGAATTA
>JAQUQK010000202.1 GCA_028716125.1 Thermoplasmatota archaeon
GGAAATCGGGCTATCGTTCATCGAGCCGGTTGTCACAACAACCGTGATGTTCTTGCCATCCATGCTGAATGGTGCTATGAGTGAATACTGTCCGGTCGCATTGGTTGCCGTGAAGTCGTGGGGTACGCCCGTGTCGTCCAGAACCGTGACGAATGCGCCAGCGACTGCATTGCCGGACTCATCGACAATCGTTCCAGACAATTTTGCGCCCTCATAGAACTTGGAGATGCGCACCGATGACGCCCCGGGCTCTGCATATACCGTGCGGAAATGTTTCTGCATCCAGCACGTTAGCACAGGATATCCATACTGATAGAGTTGGCCGCTATATCCTGGAATTCCTGCATCTTCGCCAAAGATATCATAGCCGGAGTATCCAAAGAACGACCTATATACCGAGGAGTTGTAGAATTTCTGGTCGTATTGTATCTCCTTGTACTGGAGGTTCATCTTGGAGCGCTGGGTTGCCGACAGTTGCTCAATCTCTTCCACCGTATATGTATTTCTGGTCAGCGCATCCTCGTATATGGATGTCATGTAGTCCGTTGGCTTCCTATCTGTGAGCTTTACGAATACTGCAAATATATCTGTGATGTCGCGTTGCTCGACTCCGACGTACCTGATCTGAAGGCCAGTAATTTCGCATATGTCGTGGTACAGTGAAACTATCTGGTCGAGTGTCAGCGCCGTTGACAGCTTTACGCGCATCTCGGCATATTTTGCATTTGCCGCCGTAAGCCCGCCCCATGACGTTGCCTGATAATACTGCTGCTCTTCCAGCTTTGCTTCCTCGGTTTCGTTGACATAATCGCCGAAGATTTCCGGGTGTGCAAGAACGTCTTCGCGATAATTCTCAGGATTGAGCATTACGTCCTCGAGCGCTGCAATCTGGGTTTCGTTGAGGCCGTTTACGAGCATTGCCGCCTTTACTCCCTCTGAAATTGCCTTGTTGTCCGCGACTACTTTCTCAAGTATGCGCGTCATCATGACTGCAATCTTCTCGGATTCGCTTTGGGCAAGCAAAAACGCGCCTGCTGGCTGGATACCTTCCTGGAAAGGATCTGCAACGGTCGGGTGCTTTCCAATATCGCCGCAGTAGAATCCATAGTCCCACCAGGAAATCTCGGCGGGCCTGTTCTCTATCAGCATATTTTTGTCCTGAGCCGCAAGCCAAGTCATTGCCGGAATCCAGGCAGTCTTGTCGTAATACTGGCCGAATGCGCCGAAACTATGGCCTGCGAAAGTCTTTGACATGTTGTCTCTTGTCCATGTCCAGTTCTTTGCACTCAGTTCTTCGCCGACCCATTTGTTCTCAACTTCTCCAGGAATTCCTGCATCAACCGCAAACCAGACGTTCGGGAAGACGATGAGGAACGCTATCGCTATTGCGCCGACGACCTGCTTTGCGCCAATGCTCTTGCGAAGGGCAAGCCAGAATCCGTTGGGGCGCAGGTTTGCGAAATCCTTTGAGATCTTGCCGAAGTCAACCATCTGGATTATCTTGTAAAGCATCACTGCCGCAAGAACCGCCATTGCCGGTGCTGCCGTTGCGAGGAAACGATGGGACGTTATCGAAAGGTAAAGCGAAACGCATGACCATGCGAACAGGAACACGTAGTCCTTGCGCCATTCCTTGAAGAGCCTCCAGGCAAGCCAGCATACGCCCGCAAGCGACAGGAAGAAAGTAACTGCGCCGTACGAGAATACGAGAAGGCTTATGTCCGAGACCGATGATGCTTCCGCGACCGTGGTATATACCTTTGACTTCTGGATATAGTATATGTTTCCGAATATCGCGTTTCCTATCTGCGCAAGCACGTTTGTGGCCGGCAGGAACTGCCTTGCAATCCAGACTATAAGCAATGCAATAGCGCCCGCAATTATTCCGGATGGCACCACAAGTATACCGGGGAGCTTCTTGGTCGGGACAAATATGAGCCCCGCAACCAGGACTGCAAACGTGAAGAACGACTGCATGTATATGTAGTACAGCTTGTTGTGGGATATGTAGTACGGGAGCATGAGCAGGAGAACTGCAAGAAGCGCAGTCAAAGACACTATCCATGCGCCGGACGGATCCTTTACGCGCATCTTGTCCATCATCATCTCAAACCCGGCAAATAGCGCCAGCAAGCCGGTGGCGATAAGGAATCCTTCCCATGCCATTGCGACTGCCGCTATGGAAACGCCTGCAAGGGCGCCATACAATATTGCTGTCTTGTTGTTTGATATGGATGCCATTATCGTCGGCTGCTCGTCCTTGTAAATATTGAGAGCCTTGACGAAGAATGCGAAACCGCACAATATGAAGAACATATAAAACGGATCGTGGTCGGCAAGCCCTACGACGGAGTCTGTGAGCCAAGTTGCGGTTGTGGCAAGCAGGGCCGCCGCAAGCAGGCCAATTTTCCTGCCGAATATCGTCTTTGCTATGAAGTAAATCGGAATTACCGAAAGCGCCCCGAATATGCATGGGAACAGAACCATGACATAACCTGTTGCCATTTCAACGGACGTTATCTGCCCTTCAGCCGGGAAAAGTGGCGAAAGCAGCTTTCCAAGCACCGCCTGCGAATAGTCGAAAAGCGGAGGACGCGGGTTTACCGACGTCATTGGGTAATTGTTGAGATTTTCCTTGTAAAGGAGTTCGCCGTTGGTCTGTATATATTCGATTACCCTGTGATGATAATACGGGTCAGTTCCAATCAGGACGAATTTCTCGTGGAAAGTCGCCGCATCGGAATCTACTGCCGTGCTGTATCCAAAGTATGCGCTTATGAAGAATGTCAGTGCGATAAGCCCCGCAAGCGCCAATGCCGTTCCTAGTTTTCCCTTGTCCATTCAGATCACCATTGCATTAGGAGAGATATTTTCGGTATCAATTAACCCTTAATAAACATACGATTCTTTGCATGCCTGCCAAAGGAGTAAAAAAAGAGAGGTTGAGAGATGCCCGCGCTACACGATGTGGGGTATGGTTTCGGAGTCGACCCACGGATTATACATGCCCTCGCCAGGATTTTCGCTGTATGG
>JAQUQK010000203.1 GCA_028716125.1 Thermoplasmatota archaeon
GTCTTTCGCTCCTACCCTCAGTTCATCCGAGCGGTTTTCAACCCACATCAGTTCGGACCTCCATGGCGTTTTACCGCCACTTCATCCTGACCAAGGGTAGATCACACGGGTTCGCGTCTGCCGCACGATACTAAATCGCCCAATTAGGACTTGCTTTCGCTACGGATTCATTTCTTAGAAACTTATCCTTGCATCGTACGAGCAACTCGTAGGCTCATTAAGCAAAAGGCACGCAGTCAGTCCTCTTATTCGCCGAAGCGAACAAGACTTCCTACTACCGTTTGTAAGCATGCGGTTTCAGGTACTATTTCACTCCCTTCTTAAGGGTTCTTTTCACCTTTCCCTCACGGTACTGGTTCACTATCGGTCACGAGAGAGTATTTAGTCTTACGAGATGGTTCTCGCAGATTCATACAGAATTTCACTTACTCCGTATTACTTGGGATACTTTCAAGAGTTATTACGCTTTCGTTTACAGGGCTATCACCTTCTATGGCTAAACTTTCCAGAACATTCAACTAGCATAATAATTTTTGACTCTTTGATTGACTTGCGATACAATCTGAAAGTCCCGCAACACCGTGTATACAACGGTCGCACCCTTACGTATACATCGGTTTAGACTGTTTCCTTTTCGCTCGCCGCTACTAGGGAAATCGATTTTCTTTCTCTTCCTTGGGTTACTGAGATGTTTCACTTCTCCCAGTTAGCACTGCTGCAACTATGAATTCATTACAGAGTATCCCGTCATTACACGGGATGGGTTTCCCCATTCGGACATCGTCGGGTCAAAGGCTGCTTCCGCCTCACCGACGCTTTTCGCAGGTAACCGCGTCCTTCATCGCCTTCTCGTGCCAAGGCATCCACCGCACGCTCTTAGTAACTTAACCAAAAATCTTTATTGAACACACATAGTAGCTCTGTTTTTACAGAGCAAGATGCATCAATAAACTTGTTAAGACCAGAAAATATGCATGATGAATTATCTACTCGAAAACTTTTTGTTTGTCATTGACAAACTACTTGGTTTTGTTTCAACATCTTCTTTTTCAATTTTCAAAGAACATTTACAACTTGTGGAGCTAAACGGGATCGAACCGTTAACCTCCTGCGTGCAAGGCAGGCGCTCTCCCAATTGAGCTATAGCCCCATAGCGCAGACAGCAAAGAACGTATTCCAAAGAAGCCGTGGGCCTAAGTAGATTTGAACTACTGACCTCACGCTTATCAGGCGTGCGCTCTAACCAACTGAGCTATAGGCCCGTTAACGATACTTAAAAAATTTGTGTGTACGGAACATCAAGTCCAAAGTTTTCTGAAGTTGAATTGATTATGCTTTCGCATAACAATCTCCTTAGAAAGGAGGTGATCCAGCCGCACCTTCCGATACGGCTACCTTGTTACGACTTAGCCCCAGTCACTGGTTTTACCTTAGGCGCCTGCCTCCTTGCGGTTGGCACAGCGACTTCGGGTACCCCCAGCTTCCATGGCTTGACGGGCGGTGTGTACAAGGCCCGGGAACGTATTCACCGCGGCGTGCTGATCCGCGATTACTAGCAATTCCAGCTTCATGTGGGCGAGTTGCAGCCCACAATCTGAACTGAGACCACTTTTTTGGGATTAGCTCCAGCTTGCGCTTTGGCAACCCTTTGTAGTGGCCATTGTAGCACGTGTGTGGCCCTGGGCGTAAGGGCCATGAGGACTTGACGTCATCCCCACCTTCCTCGCTACTTGCGTAGGCAGTCCACTTAGAGTGCCCAGCATTACCTGATGGCAACTAAGTGTAGGGGTTGCGCTCGTTGCAGGACTTAACCTAACACCTCACGGCACGAGCTGACGACAGCCATGCAGCACCTGTACAAGACCCCTTGCGGGTAATCCCCTTTCAGAGACTAGAATCTTGCCTTTCAAGCCCAGGTAAGGTTCTTCGCGTTGCATCGAATTAAACCACATGCTCCACTGCTTGTGCGGGCCCCCGTCAATTCCTTTGAGTTTCAACCTTGCGATCGTACTTCCCAGGTGGAATACTTAATGCGTTAGCTTAGGCGCTGAGTAATAAAACCCAACACCGAGTATTCATCGTTTAGGGCGTGGACTACCAGGGTATCTAATCCTGTTTGCTCCCCACGCTTTCGAGCATGAGCGTCAGTAATGGACCAGGTGGCCGCCTTCGCAACCGGTATTCTTCATGATATCTACGCATTTCACCGCTACACCATGAATTCTGCCACCCTCTTCCACACTCAAGACAGACAGTATCGACGGCAGTTTTGTGGTTAAGCCACAAGATTTCACCATCGACTTGAAAGTCAGCCTGCGCTCCCTTTACACCCAGTGATTCCGGACAACGCTCGGGTCCTACGTATTACCGCGGCTGCTGGCACGTAGTTAGCCGACCCTTACTTTAGAGGTACCGTCAATCCGCCAGAAGCGGACATTCTTCCCTCTCTACAGAAGTTTACGACCCAGAGGGCCTTCATCCTTCACGCGGCGTCGCTGCGTCAGAGTTTCCTCCATTGCGCAATATTCCTCACTGCTGCCTCCCGTAGGAGTCTGGACCGTGTCTCAGTTCCAGTGTGGCTGATCATCCTCTCAGATCAGCTACCCATCGCAGACTTGGTGAGCCGTTACCTCGCCAACTATCTAATGGGATGCAGGCCAATCCTTTGGTGCCGAAGCTTTAACAACATCTCCATGCGGAGCCGCTGCATCATTCGGTATTAGCCCCGCTTTCGCGGGGTTATTCCAATCCAAAGGGAATGTTACCTACATATTACTCACCCGTGCGCCGGTTTACTAAAGATATTGCTACCTTATTCTCCCAGACTTGCATGTGTTAGGCACGCCGCCAGCGTTCGTCCTGAGCCAGGATCAAACTCTCCATTGTAATCAAAAAATTTTGATTCAACTCGGAGAATTTGTCTGTAAAAACAAATAATTTGAAACACATTGGCTTGATAGAAGCCGTACACACAAATTTTCAAAGAACATTCGTCTAAAGGTTTTCCAGACGGGTTTCTAATATACCAAAAAA
>JAQUQK010000204.1 GCA_028716125.1 Thermoplasmatota archaeon
TCGTTTCAGAAAACAGCACAGGCGGGAAAGGGCTCGGTTATTCGGCATCCGCGTTTGCGGCAATCGGGCGCGCAGGAGCGGCAGCGCTAAGTCTTGACATTGACGAAAGATCGCTATCTGAAATAGTTCGCCTCGGCGCGGGCTCGGCAACGCGTAGCCTTACGGGATCTTTCTCAATCTGGTATGCAAACAAGCGCGGGCGCAGCTATTCCGAGCAATTGGCATCGCCGGAAGCGCTTGATTTCAAGATGGTCATTGTGCCAGTGCCTTCCAAAATCAAGACAGAGCAGGCGCACCGCGAAGTGCTTTCATCACCATTCTTCAAGCCCAGACTCAAATATGTGCGCGGTGTTTTGGAAGAAATGAAAAATGCAATCGCCGAAAAAGACATTGAAAAAATCTGCGACCTTGCCGAAATCGACACTCTAAACCTTCACGCGATAACAATGACTGGCACAGGCCGCCTGCTTGTCTACGAGCCGAAAAGCATCGAGATAATAAAGAAAGCCCTTGAACTTCGCGCATCCGGCACGCCGTGCTGGTATTCGCTTGACACCGGGCCTTCAGTTTTCATAAACTGCCGCGCAAAATATGCCGAACCTGTGGCAAAGGCTCTGAAAGAGATTAATATTGGGAACGCCATTATCAGCAACATAGGCGGCAAGGCGAGGGTTGTTTAGATGGCAGAACGCGTGATCTGGTTCGAGATGGACGACGAAAAAAGAAAGAAGATTCGCCAGGTTGTGGATACTCATTTCCATGTCTATGATCAGAAATGCGAAGGCGAAGTTTGCGCATTTTTCTGCGACATAACAGGAGATCCGGAAAAGCCTTTTGACGCATTAGTCGAGGAACTGAAAAAAGAGGGAATGGTGCCCATTCTTCGCCACGAAGGCGGCGAACACATTGTTTACGTCACTGTTGCGCCAAAGCGCAAGCCAGTCAAATATGGCATCAAGCTCAACATCGCCCTTCTCATAGCTACGATAATCACTACTACAATCGCTGGCGCCACGTTCGTCTACGGAAACGCAAACATTGGAAAAGGCATTCAAATCGCAGATATTTTTGGACTCAAATATCTTCTTGACGGCACGCTATATTTCTCGCTCCCTCTCATGCTGATTCTAGGCGTTCACGAACTTGGTCATTATTTCGTATCAAAGCGCCACGGCATAGACGCAACGCTTCCATATTTCATCCCGGTTCCACCGTTCATCGGCTTTCCTCTAGGCACGATGGGCGCATTCATTTCGACAAAGGAGCCGATAACCGACAAGAAGGCGCTAATGGACATCGGCGTCGCAGGCCCGATTTGCGGGCTCCTAGTAGCAATTCCGGTGACGATAATCGGACTCTGGCTCAATGCGGCAAATCCAATACTCGTTCCATCGGGCGCGGAAGGCCTCAGCTACCTTGGAACCCCGCTTCTCTTCGATGCGCTCTCGTATTTCTTCAGGATTCCGCCGGACGCGCTTATGCATCCCACGGCATTCGCCGGCTGGGTTGGAATGCTAGTAACCGCGATGAATCTGCTCCCAGCAGGCCAGCTCGACGGCGGGCACGTGATGAGGGCGCTTCTAGGAAGCAAACAGAAAATAGTAAGTTTTGCAGTGTTAGTCGGAATGGCAATCGCCGGATTCTTCTTCAGCGGATGGCTGTTTTTTGCGTTTCTCATAATGCTTATGGGAATCCAGCACCCTCCGCCGCTAAACGACGACACGCCGCTTGACACGCGCAGGAAGATAATTGGAATAATCGCAATAATCATCCTCATTTTGTGCTTCGTTCCAGTGCCTATGAGCGCGGCATAGTGGTAAAATGCTGAAGATACACACAATATATGGCGCCGACGCCGATTCCAACATTTTCGTTCTTGAAGATTCCGGCAGCGGCGAGGCGCTTTTGGTTGATGCTGGAACCGGCTCACACTCAGTCCGCGTCCAGAAAATGATTGAGAAGTTCGTTCCGCTTTCCACGGTAAAGCAAATCGTCATTACGCACAAGCACTACGATCATACCGGGGGCGCCGCCGAGATTGTTCGCAGGACAGGGGCCGGCATTTTTATGCACAAATTAGACTCTCCCGCAATCGAGCAGGGCGATGATGAAACCGCGGCGTTTTTCTACGGTAAACAGGAGCCCGTAAAAATCTCGCGCCATCTCGAAGGCGGCGAAACGATACACGTTGGAAAATCCAAACTGGAAGTCATTCATACGCCTGGCCACACCAAAGGATGCATCTGCCTTTACCACGCGGAAAGCAAATCGCTCATATCTGGAGATACTGTATTTGCCGATGGTGCGCTTGGGCGCTGGGACCTTCCAAGCGGCAATCGCGAGGACATGGCAAAATCAATAAAGCGCCTCTGCCTGCTAGATGTGGAAAACCTCTATCCCGGCCATGGTTACGTCGTGGAAGGGGGCGCAGGCGAGCATATTCAAATGGCGCTGGAGTCTTTATGATGTTTAATGGCAGGTTGTCTATGATAAACGCAAAAGAGCGGTGGCGCAAGAGTAAGGTGCTTCGCATTACGTCAATCGTAGCGGCGGCAATCGCGCTTCTTTTCGTTGCAGGGTTCCCTCTTGGGGGCATAGTAAAATCTGACTACCTCAACATGATGCGCGACACGGTGCTGGAGTCGGAAAATGGCGCGGCAGACGTTTTTCTCGCCGGCGTGGCTAACGCTTCTGCACCCGAGGAAGCCGTTTACATTTTATTCCATCTTATGCTGCACAACATAACGTACATTGCCGACAACGACGACTACTCAAAAACGCCAAACGAATTCATCCGCGACCGCGGCGGCGACTGCGAGGATTTCGCCACGTTCGTCAGCTATGCTCTCACAAAGGCAAGCGTCCCCAACAGGATCGTTGTTTATTTCTCTCTTTACGGCCATGCCTACAACGAGTTCATGAACAGCAGCGGCGGATGGCAGACTCTCGACTTTCTGGACAAGCCGTATGGCAAGTATTTCGCAAATAAGTCCTACTTCCATCCTGCAGGCACATTCA
>JAQUQK010000205.1 GCA_028716125.1 Thermoplasmatota archaeon
TATTATTTCATAAACGCGTTTCCTGTTCTCGTTGCTAATCTCGCCGTGCTGGACCACCCCGTAGAGCGGAGCTATTGCGAATTTTGACATTATTGCGTAGATTGTTCCAAGTGCGGTGCCGATTATTGCAAGCAGCGACACTCCGGCAATAACTGGCGGGATTTCAGCCTGCGCGTTTGCCGCATATGACTTCTGTTCAACAGGTTTCTCAAATATGCCGGTTGCCGAAAGCAAATTCTTCGCAGTATTGCCCACAAAAACAACGACTTTTTCTGCAGTGCCGATCACTTCTTCGACTGCAGTGCTCACAAATCCCGCTATGCCCGAAACAGGCAGCGGCTCCGCCGGCTCTTCGTTTTCCTGCCCGTTTTCAGATTGCTCTTCCTGTTTCTCTTCTTCCTCGCGGGCTGTCGAATCTTCCGGTTCTTGTTCGGTCTGGGAGTCCTGGGAATCGCATCCATCGGCGTTTTCTCCAGATTGGTTGGCCTCAATGCCAGCACGTTCTTCCACCGGCTCCAGAATTCTATTCGAAACGGCTGCGCCTAATTCAGACGCCGTTTCATCTAAGGAATCATGCGCATTTTGCAGGCATTTGCCGGTCTTGGCGGCAATTTCGGGCGAAAAATCGGCTGCTGGCGCTTCCTGCACGTCAAGCGAAAATGCCAAAACCGATGGCGCAAGAAGCGACAATACTGCAAGATACAAGACGGCATACCTCATATTTTTACGTATATCATAATACCCTAATTAAAGATTGTGGATACATTGTTTAAACGTAGGTAATTTTAGAGGCGGCCTGCAGATTATGGTGGCTTTTCAGTAGCAACCTTAAAAAGCGGATACTTGATTCGGGGGCTTTATGGGAAACATACGCGCCACTCAGATCAAGAACGTCGCAATAGAGCTTGTAAAGAAGCACGCAAGCGAGTTCACAGGTGATTTTGAGCACAACAAGGAAGTCGTTACGAAGTTCACCGACATAAAAGACAAGGACCTGCGCAACAAGATCGCCGGCTATGCCACGACCTACCGCGCAAGGCACGAAGCATAATCGCTTTTTTCCTTTTAGCTAAAGTTCATTCCGATTGTATTTTGCCGTCCATTCAAACTACTTATTTTTTGGTAGCTACGCAACGTTTAGTTATATTCTTGCGATGCCTGCCTGATGAATGAAAGAATTGAACGGGCGCTCTCCGATCTCCGCTCGGGAAAATTCGTCCTGATATTCGACGCTGAAGGAAGGGAAGAAGAAACAGACCTCGTCATTGCATCGGAATTTGTCACTTCAAAGACAATCAAGACAATGCGCACTTCCGCAGGCGGGCTTATCTGCACAACAGTTAGTCACGAAATAGCCGAAAAGCTCGGCCTGCCGTTTCTCACGGACATATATTCAGGAGGCGCGCAGCACTTCCCGGTTCTTTTGGAACTTATTCCAAATGACATTCCATACGACGCAAAGTCCGCTTTCTCGCTTACAATAAACCACCGCAAGACATTCACAGGAATCACTGACGCTGACCGCGCATTGACTGTTTCGGAATTTGCAGGGCTTTGCAAAACGGCTTCAAACGGCGTTTCCCCGATAGAAGCGCAGCGCATATTTGGAAAATCATTCCGATGCCCGGGTCATATCCACCTTCTCCGCACATCAGAGAAAATTTTGCAGAAGCGCTTCGGGCATACCGAACTTTCAACGGCAATGGTGATAATGGCGGGGCTTGTCCCGAGCGCAACTATCTGCGAGATGATGAACGGACCTAAGGGAAAATGCATGCCGAAGGAAAAGGCGAAAAAGTATGCGGAAAAGCACGGCCTTGCGTTCCTCGAAGGACGGGAAATTATAGAAGCTTGGAATGAATACACAAACAGCAAGATTGCTAGAAAATGCGTGAAAATATGACAAAAGTGATGGCGTCAGGCGTATTCGACATACTGCATCTCGGCCACGTTTACTTCCTGGAAGAGGCAAAAAAGTTCGGCAACAAGCTTGCGGTAGTCGTTGCCTGCGATGCCACAGTGCGAAAGCTCAAGCACGAGCCAATCACTCCCGAAAAGATGCGCCTCGAAATGGTGAAAGCGCTTAAGCCTGTGGACGAAGCATACATTGGATACGAAGGCGACCCTTACAAGATTGTCGCAGAAATAAAGCCGGACATAATCGCAATCGGATACGACCAGCATCACGACATTGAAAAAATCGAAAAGGAATTGTCGGCGCACGGATTGAAAATAAAAGTCGTCCGTCTTCCAAAACACCAGGATGCATTTGATTTGAACGGCACGAGAAAAATAGTAGGCAAAATCATTGAAGCTTACGAATTCCAGAAGAGCATCGAGAAGTTCGAAGCTTGTGAAAAGAAGGAAAAATCAGGGGCGAAAAAATGAAAATCGGAGTCGCTGACACCACTTTCGCAAGAGTCGACATGGGCAAGAGCGCAATTGACCAGTTGCGCGCCTGCGGAACGGGATTTGCGATAATCAGAAGGACTGTTCCAGGGATAAAAGACCTTCCAGTCGCCTGCAAGAAATTAATCCAGGAAGAAGGATGTGAAATTGTAATCGCGCTTGGAATGCCCGGACCTAAGGACAAGGACAAGCAATGTGCGCACGAGGCATCGACAGGCTTGATACAGGCGCAGCTGATGACGAACAAGCACATAATCGAAGTGTTCGTCCACGAGGACGAGGCAAAGGACGCAAGGGAATTGCAGTGGCTTGCGGAGCAGAGGGCAAAGGAGCACGCAGTGAACGCATATCTGATGATGTTCCGCCCGGACGACCTCGTGCGAAATGCAGGAAAAGGCCTGCGCCAGGGATTCAAGGATGCAGGGCCTGCAAGAGAATAATTGAAATTACGATTGAAAACACCGAGGTGTGAAAATGGTAGGAAACCCGCTAGAAAGGATGCTAAGAAGGCCAGAGAAATACGAAGAGCCGCAGAGCGCAGGAATACCAGACCTGCCAATAGGATATATGCCGGAGCAGAAACAATCATACG
>JAQUQK010000206.1 GCA_028716125.1 Thermoplasmatota archaeon
TAGCAGCTGTATTATTCGCAAGCCCCCAGTCAATCCCTATACCAATCCCTTCAGCTAAATCCATTGCCGCGTCAATGTAAGTATCAACCAGAATTGGCTCAACGTCCTTTTGAATATCCTTCCAGCCGCCCTGCCAGTATTCAGGCGGTACGTTCGCTAAGTTAGGTGGATCACCTAAATAATTGAGCAATTTATCAAGCTCAACGCGCAAGTCCTTACTCAGCACCCGCGCTAACTTGCGCTCAATCTCATAGCGGTCAATCATGGATAACCTCTCCATGCTATTACTTGGTCAAAAACCCGTCTCACATCTTCAACCGACTTCGCACTTTCCAAAGCCCCGCTTATCGCGCCGTGTAAGCTCGGCTCAATTATACTCGTCTCAAACTCGCGCAATCCCTTGCCTTCTTTAATCCGCTTTTCAGCCATACGCTGCCATCGCCGCAGTTCAGCTTCCTGTTCATCAACCTGTTCTGGTTCGCGCTCATCCAGCTGCTCTTGACGCGCATTCAGCATCGCCGCTTGTTCATCAGTCAATGTGTAACCGGCCAAATCCAGCGCAAGCTCAATTGGAATTCCAGCAAGTACCAGCTTATTCAACAGCTCAGCTCTATCCCCTTCATCCTCTTGGAAAATATCCAATTCCTCAAACTTGAATTCCAGCCGCATACCATCACGAGCCAACAATTGCGTATTCAGAGCATCCTCAAACATCCGTGCTCTTGGCTTGATGGTATCCTCATAAAACGATAAGCGATCTTCCTGTGCGGTTGCGTAGTTAGCCGCCTCGCTATCCAGCAGCGTCTGCTTTATACCAAACGCCATTGCAATATTCTTTTTGGCTATTGTGTCCAGTTCCGGGAATGCCAAGTCTTTCAGCGGCGGCGTGAGAGTTGTGGCTGTAATTGAACCTGCACGCATTCCCACAACACGAAAGGCGTTCTTAATTGCTGTTGCAGACCTTTTGAACCAATTCTGAACGCGCTCAATTTCGTTCCGGTCATTCGTGTCAATGCCTAAAAGCGTTACCGGCATCGCCCCGCCCTCAAAATACATCTCGGGGAATTTGCTTATCGCATAAAGCAATTTAGCATCTATCTTGGAAGCAATACCAGCACCTACGCCCGGCAATATATCCTGTGACGGATCATACTCGCTGATGTACAACATTTCGTACTTGCCAGTGTTCAAATCATTAGCCCAGCTTGCCCCGCTGCTATTCTGCTTGAATGTGATAATGCCCTTATCATACTTCACCGTCATGTCAAACGGATTCCGGTATCTTACATCCTTACGGTAGCCTGATTTGTTTTTAATGATTTCACCAAACGCCGCACCTGATAATAAGCATGAAGCTTCCCAGCGCCACAGCAATTCACCCAGATTGGTCGGATACGGCCACTCGACTTCTTTATCTTCGCCCTTGTAGATTTTCACCGGAACGCTCGCAAGCGCATCGCATCTTAGCTGCACCGCCCTAAAGAATATCGGCACGCGCTTATATAATGTCGCAACGGAGTCTGGCACGCCATCACTGGTGAGCGTCTCAACCCATCCGGGAACGTTTGTTATCGTCTTGTAAGTGTCTGCCATCCCGCCTCCGCTATTCCTCTAACCACAATATTGTACCACCGCTGTTCGCCCCATACCACGCAATTGCTAAGCTCATCACGCAGTCATCATTCATCCCGTCCGGTGCAGAATAACTAAACCCGCCAGATGCGTTGCGCTTGCTCTCAAAGCTTAATAATTCACCAATAAGCACAGGATTATTAAGAATCCTGATTTGCCCGTTTTCAAATGCCGCTTGCAAATTCTGAATGATAGATTGCTTCGTTGCCGAAGTCGTTGTAAATGGCACGATGTTTAATCCGCGTGCAACCAGCTCGTCAATAACTGGTCTGCCAATACTATTGCTCTCAACCACCATCGAAGTCATATGGTATCGGTGATAAATAGCTTCTAACCGGTCAATTAACACCGGATAATCCACGCGGTTGAACCGGTCAATATAAACCATCTCTTTTGATTCCGCATCCAGCACCGATACAACAGTAAAGTCAACGCTTGCCGCAACGTCAACGCCTGCTATGTACTGCTTGCCTTCCTCATACTCTTTTGGCTCTAAAACAGCAGCATCTTGCACCCGCCTGAATACGCCACCGGCATCGTCAATGAATTCTGCTAAGTATTCCTGCCTGAATATCATCTCAGGCAAATCCCGCTTAGCTGCTTCAATTTCTTCTTTAGCGATAAATGGATTGTTAGCAGTTGGAAATGTCCAAGATTGCCAGCCTTCTTCACCACTCACGCCGCGCTGATATATTTCCCAAAGCCAATTGCGTCCCTTTGGAGTTGAGATAAATAACACATTACCTTGCCTATCTGATAATGCCGGTCTTATAGCTTCCGTCCACGCTTCCTTCTGCATAAACGCACACTCATCCATTACAACAAAATCCAGCCCTTCACCGCGTAAGGAGTCTGGATTATCTGCCGATCTTATTGCCACAAAACCGCCGCCCGGAAAGTTTACCACTCGGTCAACCAGCCGAATCTCAGCGCCCGGTATCTTACGCGCAATTTGCCGCAATGGACGCCAGCCCACCTCACTGGTCTTGTAACTCGGACTGACCCACCAAGCCCGCCCGCCTTGCGCCGCTGCATCTAAACATTCATTAACTCCCAAGCGTGTCTTGCCCCACCTGCGCCCAGCACTCAGCACCTTGAAGCGCGCATCTGAATTATGCACCTCAAGCTGCCCTGCATGCGGTTTAGCGTTAATCTTGGTTGTTATCAATGCTATCCCAATCTACAATAATCGCCCCGCCATTCGCCCCTGTTATCTCAGTGCGCTGCGGTGGTTTGCCATAAGCCATTTCAATAAATGCCATCTGCAATCGTGGATCTTTACTTGCGGCCCAGCGGCGCAATATAGCTTCTGCTACTGTAACCACATGCCCGTTAA
>JAQUQK010000207.1 GCA_028716125.1 Thermoplasmatota archaeon
GTCGTCCTTGTCCAGTACGGCTATGAATCCCGACGTATCTATAAAAATGCTCATTTGCTAAAAATCTCTGTCAGGTAGGAATCGTGAGAGACTGCCAGATCATTAACACCGGATCTGAAGCGACCGGCGGCCGCCATTGCCCGTTTCCGACGCTGCTCATCGTCACCCTCCTTCTTAGCCTTGGCAAAAAAATCTACTGCCTGCCTGATAATCTCAGCCATTGATTCATGCTGGGCGACGGCCATTTTTTTTAGTAACGCCACCTGTTTCTCCGGCAATTGTATCTGTGTTCTTACCATATATACCTCCCGTCAGTGATTACACTTTTAATAAAGTGATAACAGCTATCCGGCAACATGTCAATCTCAAATAAATACGTTAACCCTTAAATCTTTTTTGTCCTCCGCCGGCGCGTATAGTCCGGCGCATGCCTGGAGAGGTGTCACCCGGCATGCGCCGGGTAGACTCCGTGACGGAGGTGGATTTTTTACTTAAAACTACTTAACTCTTAAATCTTAAATCTGTTTCTTTCTTTTCACTCTTCACTGTTGTAGTTACTTAACCCTTAACTACTTAACACTTAAAACTATTTTTATTGAACTTAAACCTATCTTTTCTTAACATTGAACATAGAACATAGAACGTAGAACTATTTTTTCAACAGTTCCCAAATCCTCTCCGCCGCTTTGCCGTCCCACAATGGAGGAATTGTGGCGGTTTTAACCTTCTCAAAACATTGCCTGTAAGCTTTGAGTATTCCCTCTTTGGTCGTACCTGCCAAAACGTTGGCGCCCAACTCAATCGTAATTGGCCGCTCCGTATTTTCGCGAATCGTCACACAGGGAATTCTCAATGCGGTCGTTTCTTCTTGAAGGCCACCGCTGTCTGTTAGAACAACCTTCGCGTCTTTCCAAAGAAAGAGAGATTCTTTAAATCCCAATGGAGGTAATAGTTTGATGTTTTTGGAATATTTGATTTGAAACTGCTTCATCATCTTTTTTGTCCTCGGGTGAACGGGAAAGAAAATCGTCAATTCTTTCGCAATTTCATTGAGCGCCTCGGCAATGCCATGAAAAGTTTTTTTATCATCAACGTTCGATGGCCTGTGCAACGTCATGAATGCATAAGTATTTTTTTCTGGCTTCAAACCTTCTGTCATTGCGAATCCCGATTTATCGGGATGCCTGCCCTCGATGTATCGGGGTGGCAATCTTACCTTCTGCCACCCCCGCACCCTGTTTTATCTGGCGCAGGCCGGCATCCAGGCGTCTTCCCGGCGCAGGCCGGGAACCAGGAATAAAATACTGGATTCCGGTTTTCATAACCTGAGGGTCATCTACGACCGGAATGACCAAAAAAGGAATTATGCAAACGTTTCAATTTTCAATCTATTTGACCACCAATTGGGAAGCTTCATTCATGCTCTCAAGGTTTTAGCGTTGGTATTTCGGCTAAAGGAATGGCCTCTACCCGATCAGCAAGAGGATAACGCTTGGCGCCTGGATAGACCACAAAGGCGCAATCCAATTTAAGATCCGTCAGTGCGATTCCCAGAGAACGAGTTATGCCGGGTGCATCCGCACACTTAAATTCGAACCCGATGCGGCGTCCCTCATAAAGCACCATGAGATCCAATTCAGCGCCCCGCTGCGTCGCCCAAAACCAGGCATTCCGATCACCAAAACGAGACAGCGTCTGTTCAAGCGCAAAACCTTCCCAGGAAGCGCCGTAGCGAGGATGCGATTCAAGCTGCGCGCGGGTGCGGATGCCCAGCAGGGCGTGCAAAAGGCCACTATCCCTGATATACACCTTGGACGACTTTACCTGACGCTTGCCGATGTTCTCATGCCAGGCAGGCAGCACGCGGATCATGTAGGCCCCGGCCAGAATATCAAGATAATGCCTTGCCGTCTTTTCATTGGCCGCAAGCGAGCGTGCCAATTCGGAGGCATTCCAGATTTGTCCGTGAAAGTGGCTCAACATATTCCAAAATCGCCGCAAAGTTTCCGCCGGTGTTCGGATACCCAGTTTCGGAATGTCGCGTTCCAAAAAAGTATCAATAAAAGATTCCCGCCAGCGCAGACTGGCAGCCTCATCGTCGGCCAGAAATGACCGGGGAAAAGCGCCGCGCAACCAAAGATCATTTTGCCGTTCTATTCCAACCTCTTCCAGCATAAATCCCGGAATGTGAAGCACCAGGGCACGACCCGCCAGTGTTTCTGAAGTTGTGCGAACCAGATCAGGAGACGCACTGCCCAACAGCAGAAACCGCGCCGGCATATCCGGCCTGTCCGCCAGTGGGCGTAATATTTCGAATAGCGAAGGTACGCGTTGCACTTCATCTAAAACGACCAACCCCGTAATTTCCGACAGAATTTTCTCGGGCGTGGCAGCCAGCGCCGTGCGGTCCGCGGCAACCTCCAAGTCAAAGAACCGGACAATATCGCGCTTTCTGGCCGCCATTCGCGCCAGCGTCGTTTTTCCGGTTTGCCTTGCGCCTAAAAGGATTGTAACAGGCGATTCAGACAACCGAATATTCAAATCAGCCAATAATCTGGTTCGCTCAACTTCATTAGTCATTGTAGCAAAATAGCACTTTACTTACGAATAAACAACATAGAATTAAAATAAGGTAGAACAAGGGGTTGCAACCCCTTGTTCTAAACATCGGCATGGTTCACAAGGGGATGCTGTTTACTTATTTATCCACGTCCATCCCTTTGGACTTCAGCTTTTGACGCTTTGTCAGGCTCTCCTGGGTCTTGTCCAAAACCCCGCTTACAAAATCACTGTCGCCCAGTATCCGTTCATCGCTGCGCTGGTATTGCCCTTCCTCCCTCTTCTGCTTCAGACCTTCCCATCCGCCCGCACTCCGGATCTATCCCCAATAACCAATCCGGCCCGCAGCGGATTGAGATGAATATAGCGCACGAGTTCCAGAAGGTAGGA
>JAQUQK010000208.1 GCA_028716125.1 Thermoplasmatota archaeon
AGTGTCTGATGCTTACTCATAGAATAGATAGCTCAATAGCGGGGTTGCTACCGCTAAAAAATCTTCACTCCGCCAAAGCTTCGTTTCCAGAATTTTTCAGCGAAATCGCGTTGTGCCGGAGCAAACGCCCGAATAACCCTTATGGCCAGGGTCATTGAGCCCATTTAAAGGCCGGATAGTCGTGTGCAATCGAACCTAAAAACCAAAGTGATTTTTGCTTGCAAAACGGGAGAGGTCCATATACAAACTTTCGCAAAAATAGCGACCCTATCACATTTCTTGCAAACTCGGGTTTATGCGTGATTAAATAATTCCCTTGACCTGTCGGCATTGAATACCGCAAATATCCGATCCGGATTGACATGTAAGAGGTAGTCGCAGAATTCTGGAAAAATAAGTACGCTAAGCTGTAGTTGTGAGCTGGAATGCTCTACTTAACTTGACTATGTCCAGTTAGAGTACCCCTTAACTGGCTGTCAGGCGTAAACTGCACATCTTGTCAGTATAGGGTTTATATAGATACTTTTTGACGGATAATACGCAGATTCTTTAGAGTTCGATTTGACAGATTTGGTCTTGGCGTACGACTTTTTCCCTTTTCTCTCTTCACCCCTTCTACAAATTATTTATATCCTTGAAATTTAATACCGATGAAACCGCTCGGAAGGAATTTTCAACGCTATGTGCTCAAATTAACTCTTTTTCCAGGCCTCCCAGCTTTGGTTGATACGCCGTATCCACGGTTTCTGCTTCTCGTGATAAATATGCGCGCCCAATGTCATTGCCTTGCTTCTGATGGCTTTCTGATCAAGATCAATGATCGGCAGCAGTTGCCGGCGCTCTTGATCAAACTCCGCCATATTGTCAGCCTTGAGCAACGCGTTACGCAACACAACCAGATTGTGATCTTTCCCCAACAGTTGCTCCAGGGTTTTAGCCGATTCCTGATAGCCATTGAACACGTCGGGCCATAACTTTTGAAGCAGGCTCAATTGGTAACGCAAATCCTTGGCGCGTTTGCGCCATTCATGGAAGACCTCCGGGAAAGGACGCTCATCCACTTCGTAAAATTGATTACGTCCGCGACGCAGGCTAACGGCTACGCCTTTGGCCAGGAGATTAATAGTCGCCGGTTTGTACGGCCAGGTTTCGGCGCGTTGGCAAATTTGTTGCAGAGCTTCGACGAGTTGCGGGATTTGCCAGGCGCTATCGAATTCTTCTAATTGCGCCCGCTTTTGGTCGAGGAGGGTTTGCCGCAGATTCATCAGGCTGGCATCGCCAAGTTCATCGCGGTAGTTTGCATTCAAGGAGTCAAACGTTTCGATGAGGGCCTGGGCATCGCGAATTTTAGAAAGTTTGCGCCCGATATCGCGCAACGCATCGTTTTCCCGGGCAAAATTCGAGCCCAACAGAGGACGCATCAGACGCAAGACGGCGCGCACCTTTTTGATCGATTTGCGGGCCTCGTGAATGGCGTCTTCCAGTGACTGTTCGTAGTGCTGCAATTGCTCGACAGCCGCCCCCAGCTGTTCTGTCATGATGCGTTCCAGCCCCTGCGCAACCGATTCGCTCTGCTTTAAATAGAACTTGGTTTTTCGTTGAGTGGCTTTGTCTCCCCACTCGCGAAAGGGGTGCTCGACCAGATTAATGTTCTGGTAGCGCGGATCATCCGAAACCTCTTCTCCTACCCAATCCGGCTTTTTGGACGGCGATTTGGGAGAGGGTGTTTCGACTTCAGCCAACACGAGCGGGCTGTTTTCTCCCGCGAATTCATCGATCTCCCACGTAAGTCTGCCCACTGGGATTTTGTGGCGCGTCTTGCTGATCAGCGGATTGAGGCAGAGATTTTCCAAGATTTGGGTAGCATCGTGGATGGGAATCGGATACTCATATTCGGCGCGCGCATGTCCCTTTGACTTGCCCTTGATGGTCAGGAACGCTTGATTCTCTTCAATGCGGATGCGCACGTTGCGCGCTTCATCGATAGACAAATACCCTTGTTGGATTGTCGCTTTTGACTGCGCTTGGGCACGCCAGGCATCCGAGCGCACCAGGTATTTTCGTTCAATTTCTTTTCCCATGCTTTTTCTCTTCAAAAGTTTCTATCAGGTATTCCTTGACAGGCGACGTATCTCGCGGCCGAGAGGCTTATTACGCACGCTCGAGGGCATGGCGTTCTTGTTGAGAATAAAGAATATACTCCCTGGCTCGCCATTATCCGTTCGCTATCGCACTGATCTCAAGCTTCTTCCCAAATCCAACCCTAGCTGAGAATTAGCTGGGCTTTTTCATGGCTTGGATCATCGAAACCAACGTCTCAATTCGGCTTTCGCTATCCCCAAACTCGGCATTGTAATCCTCTATACTGGCTTTTATAACCGTCTCCGCCTCGATTCGAGAATATATATCGGTAATTTCCACGTGCATTTCCGCGGCATCCGGTAAATTCTTGTAAGTCAGAAAATAATGCCGCAGTCTTTCAATTAAGGGCCTTGGGCAATCGCCCAGATCTTGATAGCGGCCGTATATCGCATCATTACGAAGCACCGCGAGGATTTTATCGTCGGCTTGATTGCCATCTATCATTCTCAATCCCCCGATGGGGATAACTTTTAAAAGAATATCCCCATGAGACAGGGCGTGTTCGCTTAACACGCAAATATCAAGAGCATCTCCATCGCCTTTTATTCCTGGGTGGCCGGTACGCTCCGAACAGTATTCGCCAACCCGCCGGCCGCAATAGCTCTGCGGAATAAATCCATAGAGGGCGGGGCAGAGATTGGAATATTGTTGCGGCCGGTCAACCATGAGATGGGCCGATGCTTTATCTATTTCATATTTGACCAGGTCGGTTGGCACAATTTCTATGTAGGCATTGAGTAAATCCGGCACAGAATCGCCTGGCGGTATGCCGTGCCAAGGATGAGGTTTAAATAGCAATT
>JAQUQK010000209.1 GCA_028716125.1 Thermoplasmatota archaeon
ATGACGTGTCTTTTGCGAATCAGTGGGCGCGCAATCTTGTTGTAAATAAATTATGGGGAAATAAAAAGATATTCGCCAGCTTGCGGGGAAAAGGCCTTGCGGCGGAATTGATAAATTTATCCATAGAGCAAGCGCGCGAAGAAGTTTCGGAAGAAGACGCGATTGAAATTTTAATCAAAAAGAAAGCGGCGAAAAAGAAGCTTGCCACTTTTGATGTCAAAGAAAAACAAAGAATTTTTCAGAGCCTGATGGGACGGGGTTTCCCGCCGGGCCTGATTTTAAATAAACTGGGAAGGATAAAAAAGGAAGATATTGATGGCGAAGACCGGGAATGAAATAAGAGAAAGCTTTTTAAAATATTTCGAAAGCAAGGGGCACACTATCGTGGTGAGTTCATCGCTGATTCCCAAGGATGACCCCACACTGCTTTTCACCAACGCGGGCATGGTGCAATTCAAAAATACTTTTCTGGGGCTGGAAAACAGAGGCTACACCAGAGCGGCCTCTTGCCAGAAATGCGCGCGCGCCGGCGGCAAACACAACGATCTGGAAAATGTCGGCGTTACCGCCCGCCATCATACCTTTTTTGAAATGCTCGGTAATTTTTCCTTCGGCGATTATTTCAAAGAAGAAGCCATCGCCTGGGCGTGGGAATATTTAATTGATGTCGTGAAGCTCCCCAAAGAAAAGCTCTGGATCACAATTTATGAAGACGACAATGAGGCTTTTGAAATCTGGAACAAAAAAATGAAGGTTCCCGAAGACCGCATTGTCCGCATGGGAGAAAAAAGCAATTTCTGGATGATGGGCGAAACAGGCCCCTGCGGCCCCTGCTCCGAAATCCTTTATGATCAGGGTGAAGGCACCGGCTGCGGCCGTCCCGAGTGCGATGTCCATTGCGACTGCGACCGTCATCTGGAAATCTGGAATCTTGTGTTCACCCAATATGACCGCGATGAAAGTGGCAAGTTAAATCCGTTAGCCAAACCCAGCATCGATACGGGCATGGGACTGGAGCGGCTCACCGCTGTTATTCAAGGCTTCAAAAGCAATTACGACACAGACCTGTTTACACCAATAATCCGTTTTATGGAGAAAATCTCCGGGAAGACTTACGGTAAGAACGCCGAAAATGATGTTTCCATCAGGGTTGTTGCCGATCACAGCCGCGCGTTAACTTTTCTTATCGGCGACGGAATTACGCCAAGCAATGAGGGCCGTGGTTACGTGTTGAGGAGAATTCTGCGCCGCGCCGCGCGTCATGGAAAAATGCTCGGCATCAACAAACCATTTTTAAACGAAAGCGCTCAGGTCGTAATCGACATGATGAAGGGCGTTTATCCCGATCTCGTCGAGAAGGCATCTTTCATTACCAAAATGATTTTGAATGAAGAACAGCGTTTCATGGAAACGCTCGACGCTGGGCTACGCATTCTGAACGAAGAAACAGCCACGCTGAAGAAAACAGGCCAGTCAGTTCTTCCCGGCACGTTGGTTTTCAAACTCTACGATACTTACGGATTCCCCACAGATTTAACCGCGGATATCGTCAAACGCGACGGTTTTACTCTGGATAATGACGGATTTGAAAAAGAGATGGAACAACAGCGCGAACGCGCGCGCGGAGCGTGGAAAGGAAGCGGCGAAGAAGCAATCGCCGAATGCTATCTTAAAGCTTCGAGTTCGGGAATTGCCTCTGAATTCTGCGGCTATGAAACGACCAACAAAGAAAACGTCAAAGTAACGGCAATATTTGTAGACGGCAAACCGGCAGACTTAGCACGCGAAGGCCAGCAAGCTGAAATCGTTTTGGATACTACCCCTTTTTATGGGGAATCAGGTGGACAGGCAGGTGACACAGGTTTTCTTGATGGTGCCGGATTTAACTTTAAGGTTAATGACTCTAAAAAACCCGTGGAAAATTTTATCGTCCACAAAGGCATTGTCTTAAAAGGTGAGATTAAAGTCGGCGCAAAAGCAAAGTTGATTGTTGACGAGGAAAGACGCAAAGACATCGCCGCCAATCATTCCGGCACGCACATTCTGCAGGCGGCGCTCAAAGCCGTGCTGGGAGATCATATCAAGCAATCAGGATCTCAAGTTAATGAGGAGGGATTGCGTTTCGACTTCACCCACTTTTCCAAAATCAGCGATGAGGAAATGAAGAGAATTGAAGCAATCGCCAATGACATGATTCGCAAGAATGTTGACGTGAAAACTGAAGTCTGCGCGCTGGAAGACGCGCTCAAAACCGGCGCGACAGCCGTGTTTGATGAAAAATACGGCGCGACCGTGCGCATCGTGAAAATGGGCGAAATGAGCATGGAACTTTGCGGCGGTACGCATGTCAAGCGCACCGGTGACATCGGATTTTTAAAAGTTGTCCATGAATCGGCAATTGCCGCGGGTGTGCGCCGAATCGAAGCAGTCACCGGCAGGGAAGCCCTCGCACACGCACAGAAGGCTGAAGAAGAATTAAAACGCACGGCGGGATTATTCAAGGCCGGTCAACTGGAAGTCTATGACCGCGCCGAAAGACTGCTCAGGCACACAAAAGAACTGGAAAAAGAAATTGAAGCTTTCAAGGAAAAACTGGCCGCCAAAGATTCCGGCGATCTTATCAGTGAGACAAAGGAAATAAATGGCGTAAAAGTGCTGGCAGTGGAAACAGCCATTACCGATGCCAAAACACTGCGCGACTTCGGCGACAAACTGCGCGACAAGTTGGGCTCCGGCGTTATCCTTCTCGGCAGCAAGGCCGGTGAAAAAGTAATGCTTCTGTGCGTGGTGACGAAGGACTTAACCGGGAAATATCATGCCGGTAACATTATCAAGGAACTCGCGCCTCTCGTCGGCGGCAGCGGCGGCGGACGTCCCGATATGGCACAGGCCGGCGG
>JAQUQK010000210.1 GCA_028716125.1 Thermoplasmatota archaeon
GGCGTTATGATTTCAGCCTTGCATTTCGGGCAGCGGAGCTTTGTTTTTGCCTCGGCTGGCGCGCCAGTGTCCTTTTCCGCAAGTTTTGCCCTTCGCACCCACGCGCCAATGGACAGGCCGATTGTCAGGATCTCAAGCGAAATTAAAATTGGGTATAGGCTGATTTCCCAGATATAGTTCAATAGAAGCCCGGTAAGAGGCACAAGCGCGATGCTTAGGCCGAAACTAAGGGCGATCCTTTCTATCCCACCGATGTCCGTCCTGCGCGGGAAAAGCAGAGCAATAAGAGCATAGCCTGGGAAGAAAAGTATGAATGGAAGTCCGAAGATTATGCGCATTGCGCCAACATCAAATAGTATGAATGGCACTAACAGGAGCGACACGGCGATTATTAATATTAGGTCGGCAGGTCCCTTAAGGCGCATGGCTGGGGTATAAATAATAGAGTTAAAACTGTGACGGAAAACTAATTGCGCCTCCGATTGCAGAAAACAGCAGATTTTTCTATTTCTCTCCAATTAAGGAATGATATTTTGGTCAAAGTCAAGGGCATAGAAGAGTTGGAGAAAACAATTGCCGAACTAAAGGAAATTTCGAGCCCGAGAATATGCGCTCCGTTCGCCGATTACTTGAAATGCCACGAAAAACGCTTTATCGCAACCGCAAATTTTCTTGAGGGAACCATAGACGGAAATTCGAGAATCCTTGAAGTAGGGGCTATGCCGTATTTCCTCACTTGCATTCTGGAAAGAACGTTCGGCTGCAAAATAGAAACGATTGGGAGCGAAACGTGCGACATGGAAAAAGAAAAACTCCCTTATCCGGACGAAATTTTCGATTTGGTGATAATGGCCGAGGTTCTGGAGCATTTCAGGAGCGATCCTGCTTTTGCCCTTAAAGAATGCCACAGGATTCTGAAGAAAGACGGAATTTTATTCGTCACTACGCCGAACGCGCAATCGCTTGTGGACGCGGCTGCGAAAGTCCTTATCGCCAGGAATCCAAATTCGATGTACGAATCGTCGGGCGAACACTATGTCGGATTCAAGCATCACCACGAATACACACTGCCGGAACTAAGGCGCCTGCTGGAGGAACATAATTTCCATGTGGACCGTCTTACTACAAAAAACATATACGGCCCTGCGAAGCACATTCCATCATTCTGGCGCTTTGGCCAGACAACTATGGTCATGGTGAGAAAATTCGGTGAGAACGTAATAACCCGCAGCGATTGGCTTTACGACCCGGTAAGCAAACTAATGGAAAGCGACACGAATTATGCGCTGGAACTAGGAAAATTCCTCACTGAATTCCTGAAGCGGGCCGGCCGTGAAAAAGAAATCAAAACTTGGAAGAGATATATGAAAAATACGGGACGAGAGTAATGGGTGATGCCCTTACAGTTAAACGCAAAAGCCAGGCCGCCTGGATTCCCGAGATGGATTTTCTTAGGGCGTTCGCAATCCTCTTCGTTCTAGCAATACATGTCATTTACCTATTGAGTTACAGAGAGAGCGCAAAATTCGACGCGCTTCTGATCGTCAATCTATGTCTCGACGTTTTCTCAAGTGTAATAGCTGTTCCCCTCTTCATATTCATATCCGGGTTCGTGCTGTGCCGTGCGTATTATGACAATTTTAACATTTCCGGTTTCTACAAAAAAAGGTTCAAGTCGATAATCCCGCCATATCTGATATTCTCTGTTTTGTACATCGTATTCGACAACTATCTGTTTGGCCCGGTAACATTCAAAGATGCGTTTTTAAGGATACTTACCGCAAGCGGCTATCCCCATCTATGGTTCTTTGCCATGATAATCCAGCTTTACATTCTGTATCCATTGATAATCAAACTATACAGGTTCTTCGAAAAACGCAGCAAGGTGCTACTCCTGATAGCAGCAAGTCTTCTCATAGATATAATATGGACATCGCTGATGATGTCATACCAATCCAGACTATCTATAGGCGGATTCAATGTTCATGTTTTCTTCGAGATGTGGCTGTACTTCATACTGGGCATTCACTTAGGCAGAAACTTCGAAAAATGCCGTTCGTTCATGGAACGAGTGCGGTGGTATCTGCTTGTACCGGTATCAGCAACACTTATGCTGACAATATGTTTGCTTTTCTTAATCCCCATGAAAAACGGCTACAATCCACTTGCACAGCCATACATTCCAAGGCCGTATTGGTATTCCGCCTTCACGCTTGCGCCGTTTTTATGGATATCGATCCTTCCCCTCTTATACAAGGCCGCTTTGCGAATCCATGATATGCAATTAGCGAGCAGGATTTTCGGATCCATTGGCAAATATTCCTTTGGCATCTACCTGGTGCACGTCTTTTACCTCGTCATATTCTCCCTTCTGCTTGTCAGGGTCGGCCTCGGATACGGCTCATGGGCATTTTATCCCATCATGTGTCTGCTGACTGTCGGTTCTAGTTATGCGACAGTATGGGCAATTAGCCGCTTGCCATACAGCGAGTTTCTTATAGGATTCGGCCCGTCGCGCGCTTGCAAAAGCCGCGAGGCAAATGAAAATATAACTAGATAAGTGCGCGAGAGAAAAACATGTCAATATGGTTTTATCCCAAGGCGCTCCAACTGCCCCTTTTTCGGATGCCCGTTCTCGTCCCAGCCCATTTCCACGAAGTATGACTTGCGCATCTTTTCCAAGTCTACGGTTATTCCTTTATTCGGGCCCCTTTCCAGCGGCGGGATGCCAATTGCGCGCTTGGAAATTGGAACGCTCGCCACGTCTATGCCTTCGCGGATGTTGAATAACTGCCGCTGCGTCTGGATGCGCTCGCCTGTTTCAAGCAGTTTCTGCATGTCCCAGTTCCAGTCTGTTATTACATTTACATAGTCCAC
>JAQUQK010000211.1 GCA_028716125.1 Thermoplasmatota archaeon
AGGACGCACTCAAGGGCGCGGATGCTTTCGTTGCCGCATCAAGACCGGGCCCTGGCGTTATAAAGCCGGAATGGGTGAAGGCAATGGCAAACGACGCAATAGCATTCTCGTGTGCAAACCCAGTACCCGAAATCTGGCCTTGGGAAGCGCTCGAAGCCGGGGCAAAAGTCATTGCTACTGGCAGAAGCGATTTCCCAAACCAGGTGAACAACTCTCTTGGATTCCCTGGCATTTTCAGGGGAACTCTTGACGTAAGGGCGAAGACAATCACTGATGAGATGTGCATAGCTGCTGCAACAGAATTGGCAAAGACCGCCGAAGAGAAAGGACTGCGCCCGGACTACATCATCCCGTCGATGGACGAATGGGAAGTCTTCCCGCGCGAAGCCGTTGCGGTTGCGCTCAAGGCGGAAGAGCAGGGGCTTGCCCGTGTGAAAAAGTCGCGCCAGGAATTATACGAGCACGCCGAACAGGTCATCAGAAGGGCGAGGGACGAAACAAAGATGCGGATGGAGAAAGGATTTATCCCGATGCCTCCGCAGTAATTCTCGCAATATCTTTTTTTCCTTGCTTCTTATTCCTAATTGTGGCAATCCGAGTTATAGACACCGGCGTAGCCGATCCGTATTACGTGACGGCGCTCGACGAGGCAATAGCGATAGCGCGCTCCGAAGGAAAATCGCCGGACACAATCCATTTTTACAGCAGGGAACCGCCGGGAATTTCAGTCGGATATTCCAAGAAAATCGCAGAAGACGTAAATCCCGATGAATGCAAAAAAGCGGGCGTTAAAGTGGTGCGCCGAACTTCCGGCGGGGGAACAATATTCACGGATACTGGTTGTCTCATTTATTCAATCGCGCGAAACGAGCCGCTTAAGGTCAGCCCGGAAGAGAATTTCAAGAAAGTCTGCGGCGCAATAGTTGACACTCTGGCGCAATTCGGCATATGGGCAGAGCGTAAATTGCCAAACGACGTTCTTCTCGATGGCGCTAAAATTTCAGGCTCAGCGCAAATCCGAAAAGGCAACACGACTCTTATCCATGGCACTTTCCTTCTCGACACAAATGTGGAGTTGATGCGCAAAGTCCTGAAAAACGTAAAAGAAGTTGATACAATTCGTTCAAAGTGCGGCTTTGTTCCAGATGTTCGGGAACTGAAGCGAGAATTTGCCGAAAGGTTGGCGAGTGCATTCGGAGAAACCGTGGAGCCTGGAAGCCCGACGGAATATGAGTTGGCGCTAGCCAAGAAGCTTATTGCAGAAAAATACGGAAACGACGAATGGAACTTGATGCGTTGAAGCGCGCCGATTTTTGGAATTTCTTAAAAACAATTTTGACAAAATAAGAATAAGAAAAGAGGTATTTTTAGTACCTCGGCCTGCCGCCGCCGAATCCGCCGCGGCGTTCTCCGCCGAAGCCTCCTCCGCGCCTCTCGCCGCCGTAGCCGCCGCCACCGCCGAAGCTGCGCCTGGGTCCGAATGCCCTGCGTTCCTGCTCGTGGGTTGCTGCGCTGACGTCGGTCTCGCTGTTTACAGTGATTGCATCCTCGACCTTGGTCATCTTGCCGTACTTGCCGACATTGAGGCGGATGTGTCCCTGAACGAGGGAAACGTATCCGTTTTCAATTGCGAGTGTCTCTTCAGGTGCGATTGTTCCAATCTGTTCCTGCCAGAGCGACATTGTCACGACTCCGGTCTCGTCGCCGATAACTGCTTCTGCGACCTTTCTTGCTTCCCCGCCGAATTTGTTGGGGATTTCTTTTGCTTCGCCAACGCTAACTACCTTCGCAAGTATGTTTACCTGCTTAGACTGTGGCGTCAAGTCCTTTACGTTTGTCCTGTTGTCCATGTGTCTCACTTGGAAGCCGAAAATCCAATCCTGTTTCATTTTAGGGCGCAATTCGTCTAAAAAAGGCGTCTTGCTCTCTAGGTCGAAACAGCCGAAAGAATTCCTAAGGCTACCAACACCTGAATCGAAAGGAAGCTTATATAGTTGATTATCGGGTTATCTGGAGGAATAAAACATGCGAAATTCATTTTATTAAGAACAGTATTCTCAATCGTCCTGTAATGTCCTCAGAATCGCAATTCAACACCGACATCCAGAAGGCAGATGCAGAAAAAGGCGCTCGTGATATGATTAAGGCCGTCCGTCGCCATAATTTTATGCAAAATATGTTCGTTGGGGCGCTCTCTTGCCCACTTTCTTTTATTGCGATTTATATTGCAGGCAAGCAATTAACCATCAATGAGTTCGTTGTAATGCTGGTTTGGGTTGCTTTCTTCTCTTTGATTGGATTGTGGGGTGGGAATCGTTTCTTCACATTATACAATAATATGCATCCCATTCCGCGCAGGGCCATATTCAAAATGAGAAGTTACTTCAAGTCTTTCACCTTGTATATTTTGGTTAACGTAATTCTATTTTCTATCATTATCGCATTTTTCATATGGCTTATAGCAACCAAGAGTGAAGTTAGTTATGGGTATTTTGCATGGATTTTCTATTTTCTAATCTTTTTCATGGTTGTGCTCATTGGTGATGTTAGTTCACGCGTTCGTTTACCATATTGGACTTTTTACCATAAGTATTATGATCACATACTCTCCAAGTCGGCTGAAGAAATGAACTACAATAATGGAGAAAAACCAGCAGATTCGACCAAATTGAAAAAATAAACCCGAAATCCCTTTTACCCCCTACCGGATTCAGGCTCGTCTTGCAATGCAAAATTTCAACTCCAAGTCCGAAAAAATCTTCAAAGCATACTACGTCTGGCCCAAGTTCCCGTCGCTTTCAATGAGCGGCAGCGGCTGCTCGCTGATGTGCAAGCACTGCGACCACAAATATTTGTCATGCATGAAGCCGGTGACGA
>JAQUQK010000212.1 GCA_028716125.1 Thermoplasmatota archaeon
GATGTAGCTACGTTATTCGTGCAAACTATGGATGTGAATCCGAGTTCCTTGCATTTTGCAACGCATGCCTCTATCTGGGCGAGCGTAAGCTTGTGCTCGGCATGGTTGATTAGCGTCCCGGTTGCGCCTGCGTCTTCAACCGCCTCTGGAAGTATGTAGCCTGTGTTGTTGCCGTAGACTATCGAATCAATGTGCTGCGCGAGGATAGGGACCCCTGTATTTGCCACAAGGCGGATGTCGCTTGCCTGGGCTGCTAGCGCAAGGCTTGCATCGTATTTTTTTGCAAGCTCTGCCATTATCTTTGCAAGCTCTAGAACTTTGTCGCCTGTCGCAGTTTCATAGGTCTTGGCGTTTACAACTATTGCTGGGACCTTCATCTTATCACTTTCACTACTGAATCGAATCCATTTAAAAAAACTCGCCGATTCCGTATTATGCCAGAAAATCCGCAGGTGATTACTGCCGAAGAATATGAAAAGGAGAAGAAAAAGCGCCTTGACTCGCTCTACGAAGTCACAGGAAAGGGCATGAAGATAATCGGGATAAGCATCGTAGCGTACATGGCAATCACTGCAATACTTACCTATTTCTTGCATCCTAGTTCAATCGCAATCACATGGGGCGCGGTAATGATAATCGCCATTGAATTTCCAACCTGGCTGTTCCTTGTGCTTCGCGCTTCCAGAAGGCTGCGCAGGCTCAAGTGGGAATTCAAGGTGTAGAAATGGCAAAATTCGTTCTCATGGGCGTCGGCAACGATATGCGGGGCGACGATGCGGCTGGCGTTGAAATTGCCCGCGCTCTTGCAGGCACGCCCGATTGGGATGCGCTTGACTGTGGAACAGTGCCGGAGGATTTTACAGGAATAGTGCGGCGCGAAAAACCTGAAAGCATAGTGCTTGCAGATGCCGCCGAAATAGGACTTGCGCCCGGACAAATCAGAAGAATCCCGAAGGAAAAAATGAGCGTTCTGTGCCTGACGACGCACAACCTTCCGCTTTCTGTTTTGATTGAATACCTTGAGGAAATCGTGGGCGCGGGAAACGTCCATCTTATTGGCATTCAACCTAAGGAATTGCGCCTTGGGGCGCCAATGTCAAAGGAAGTGGAAAATGCGGCCAAAAATCTTGTAAAAATTCTGAAAGAGAATAAGTGGCGGAACATTCCGTTGCTGTAATTAATTTGCTTTTTTCCAGCGCATTCCCTCTTTCTTGTCCTCGACGATTATGCCCTGCGCGGCCAATTTGTCGCGTATTATGTCAGATGTTTTCCAGTCCTTGTTCTTGCGCGCCAGTTCACGTTCTTTTATCAGTAATTTCTGTTCCTCAGTAAGCTCAATTTCCTTTTCTGAAAAGTCAAGAACTGCAAGCACTTCGTTTACCCTCTTCAGGAATGCAAGCGCTTCCGCTGCGCCTTCGGCTCCAATTGCATTTGCGTCAATCAATTTGTTGACCTTGTTTGCAAACTCGAAAACGTATTTTGTCGCTTCGGGAACGTTGAGGTCATTGTCCATCGCTTCCTCAAACCCGCGAATTGCTTCGCTCGCAAGTGCCTTTGCCTGCTCGTCGGACTTCTTTTCCTTTATGTCCCTCAGCCTTGCGATGAGGTTTTGCAGGCTGTCGAGCGCCTTTTGCGCGTCGCTCACGGACTCTATTGTGAAATTCAATGGCTGCCTGTATTGGCTGTTCAGGAAAACGTATCTTATCGCCGCAGGCTTCAGCCCCTTCGCCATCAAATCGCGCAGGGTGTAGAAATTCCCAAGGCTCTTTGACATCTTCTGCCCTTCAACCATCAGGTGCGCCGTGTGAAGCCAGAAGTTCACGAACTTCTTTCCGGTCGCTGCTTCGGATTGTGCGATTTCGTTCTCGTGATGTGGGAACTTGTTGTCGATTCCGCCCGTGTGCATATCGAAATGCTCGCCAAGATATCTCATGCTCATCGCCGAGCATTCTATGTGCCAGCCAGGGCGCCCCTTGCCAAGCTCGGTCTCCCAGAAAACCGGGCCGTCGTTCTCGTCCCATGCTTTCCAGAGCGCGAAGTCGCCGACGCCTTCCTTTTCGTATTCGTCCTGCTTGACCCTCGCGCCTTCCTTCAGTTTTGTGGTGTCGATGCCTGCAAGCTTTCCATAGTCCGGGAACTTTCTTATTGAGAAATATATGCTGCCATCATCGCCCCTGTATGCGTAGCCTTTTTCCATCAGCTTTTTCACGAGCGCAACCATTTCAGGAATGTGCTCCGTAGCCGGGCAATAAACTTCCGCAGGCAGAACGTTTAGCAACTTCGCATCCTCAATAAATGCGCTCTTGAATTTCTCGGTGTATTCCTTCAAAGGCTTGTTTTCGCGTATCGAAGACTTGATTGTCTTGTCGTCAACGTCTGTGAAATTCATCACCTGCCTTACCTTGAATCCCTTGAAAATCAGGTATCGCTTCAGCAGGTCTTCCCAGCAGTAGCACTTGAAGTTGCCGATGTGAATGTAATTATATATCGTCGGCCCGCAAGTGTATAGCCCGACTTGCCCCGGCGTTATCGGCTCGAACGGCTCCTTGCGCTTTGAGAGGGTATTGTAGAATTGCAGCATTTCTTTCACTCGCAGAACAACGAGTTAATATCTTGTGGATTTAAGAGAATTCCCGCAAGGCAATTTTTCAAAATTAGTAGTGCTTGCTGCCGCAGACCGGGCACTTCATGCTTGCGCCGGGCGGCGGCTTTGGGTGCTCCTTGTTTTCAACAAACGAAAATGAGTGATACCACTTGCATTCCTGGATGTACGCTTCCAATGGGGTTTCTGCGCGCTCGAAAAAGAAATGGGTATAGCCTGCATTAAGGGATTCGGAGGTTTTTGCTATGTCCGTTCCGAGGTCGC
>JAQUQK010000213.1 GCA_028716125.1 Thermoplasmatota archaeon
TGTTAAATCCAGCGTAATTTTCTCTCTTCTATCCTAATTTATTCCGCGCTTTTTTCTGTTCCTGGAAACATTCTTGTAAAAGATATTGAGAAAAAGCGGGTGACATTTTAGTTTCTTTCCGCTCATTCTACTTATCGAGGTGGTCTGAGCAGAAAAGGAGAACGCCAGAATGTCACCCTGGAATAAAATATCCACGAACAGTACCGGAAGTAAAGGAAATCATTCGCACCCGCGCTGCCCCCTCTGTGGATTTAAGCGATGCTGGAAACACGGGAAGTATACTCGCAAAGGCTTTCACCGGCCCAACGCGGAGTTATTGGGAACGCCAATACCGGTGCAGCGGTATTTATGTTTGGGTCCTCCTTGTGGCGCCACGTTTTCCGAGCTTCCGGAGGATGTGTTGCCTTATTGCCGGTTTTTTCTGAGCGATCTATTCAGCCTTTCAGATACTTTGACCGAAGGTTGGTCGGCTTACTGGATTGCAAAGCATCAATGGGGCCTTTCCCTGCGCATTATCCTGCGGGCCGAGCTACTGATTCGGAAAGCGACACTCTGGCTGGAAAGCCTCTGCCGGGAAACAGGCGCCAAGGTTGAAACCGGTTTTCAAATGCTGGTCGATGCGGCCCGAAAGCCGTTTTCCTGGTTCGGTTTTACCCGAAGGTGGTTCCACTCTCTTTACCCTTGCCGCGCCGGGAATATCTTCAACCCACACAATTTGGGCATTAAACGGATTTAGAGGAAGTTTTTAGTTTATCTCCAACAGTTTTTAACCATAAACCTGAAGGAGGTAAAGAAATGGCTGACTTATCGAGGCCACCCGTTGACATGGCGCTATGGCGGTTCGGGATCATTGCGCCTTTATTGCACCGCCATGAAGATTCTCCGCCTTTGTACCGGGAACTCTGCGCCCTGGCCGGACAATCCTACTACACGCCGGAGGGGCAGGAGAAACGACTCGCCCCGGATACACTGCGCCTTTGGCTCTGGCGTTATAATAAGCTGGGGTTGCCGGGGCTTGGCAACAAGGTCCGGAAAGATCGGGGAGGAACATCCGTCCCGGAGTCGTTGCGTGACGCATTGGTTTTGTTACGAAAAGACCATCCCCTTTTCACCGTCAAGCGTCTATTGAACGCCGTGTTGGAAAAAAAGCTTTGGGACGGCCAAAAGCCCAGCCGAACGGCACTCTACCGTTTCACCGCCGCGCAAGGATTGAACCGTGACGCCAAAGCTAATCCCGAAAGCGTCCGGCCCTTCGAATATCCCCACTTCGGTGATCTTTGGAGCGCTGACTTCCTGCATGGGCCTGGCGTTAAAGAAGGGGTCCGCGTCCGGAAAGCCTATCTTCATACCATTCTGGACGACGCCACACGCTATGTCGTGGCCTCAACTTTCTATCTGGCCGAAGATACTGAAAGTCTTCTTAGCGACATGATGTTGGCGGTACGAAGGTTCGGCGTTCCCAGGCGGTTCTACACCGATAACGGGGCCGCGTTCCGAAGCCATCATCTCCGTCATGTCGCGGCCAAGATGCGCATTGCCCTGCCTCATACGCCGCCCTATAAGCCACAAGGGCGAGGAAAGATCGAACGCTTTTTCCGATCCATGCGAGACGGCTTTCTTACCGGCAGACAAAGAACCTCCCTCCAAAAGCTCAATACCGACCTCGCCGAATGGGTAGCGCTCTATCATCAAACCACCCACTCCTCGCTCGGTATGTCCCCGCTCAACCGAAAACTCGTCGACCAGGGACCACCATTGGAGCAAATCGCCCCCACTCAGAACATCAACGACCTTTTCCGCATGGAGACCGTAAAAACCGTCCGCTCCGACGGATGCGTTCGAATGTGGGGAAAACGGTTTGAAGTCCCCGATTCCGTTCCCGGTCAAGACATCCAAATCTATTACCTGCCATGGGACCACGACACTGTGCTCTGTGGCCCCGATAAAATCATCGCCAGACCCATTGACCCAATCAAAAATGCCCGCCGCTTCGATAAACCTGTCAGAGGAAAAAGAACCGACGACAACAATAATCCACAGGAGAAACTATCATGAATAAGCCCGCTAAAAACGCATCCGCTGCCGAATTCTTCCAGTACCGCTATCCTCCTTTTGCAGACACCTACGAAATCCCTCAACCCTTCCAGAGTCAGGCCGAAACCATCATCTTATCCCGCTCCCTTGCCCTCATTCGTCAGGGGAAAAGCCTCGCCATATACGGTGAGGCTGGCGCGGGAAAGTCCATGCTCCTCAAATCTATCGTTCAAGAACTCGACGCCAAAACCTACCGCGTCGCCACCATTCCCTATGGAGGCCTTAAGCCCTCCGCCATTCTCCGTGAACTCTGCGAGTGCTTTGGCATTGATCTCGCCGGAAGAAAAAACCTTCTCCCAAGACTCCAGAAAAACTTTCAACCCAAATCCGATAAACCTTTTCCCATCCTCATCGTGGATGACGCCCATGCCATGGACAAACAATCCTTCATCGACTTGTGCTCGCTCCTCCACGACGCTCAATCCAGAACTGCCGCAGCCGTTCTAATACTTGCTGGACAACCCGTCCTTAAGAACATGCTCAAACTCGATATCTTTGCTCCGGTCCGAACTCGAATGGCTTGCCGTTTTCTCCTGCCAAAACTCACTATCGATGAAGCAAAGGACTTTGTTCGCTTCCGGCTCCAAGGGGCGGATGCGTCCCCAAACCTTTTCCATGAGCAGGCGCTTGAATCTATCGCCGCCGACTCCGGTGGCAATAGGAGAACGCTTATGAACTTGGCCTCACTCTGTCTTGAAGAGGCTGCCAGAAGACAGGAAAAAGTCGTTACGGCGGATATTGTGAATATGATTAC
>JAQUQK010000214.1 GCA_028716125.1 Thermoplasmatota archaeon
AGTCACTTCCCGCACAAAGAACCTGCTTGTAGATGTGACAGGAACTGACGAGCGCGCAGTTGAGCTTTGCCTGAACATACTCGTGGCGGCAATTGCAGACCGCGGCGGAAAGATATTCTCGGTTGAGGTCGTCGAAGGCGAGAAGCGCACGATATATCCGAGAATGGAGCCAAACAGCCACGAGCTCGACCTAAAATATGCCCGTGAAATAATCGGGGTAGACATATCTGAAGAAGATGCCTGCAAGGCACTTTCAAGAATGGGGCACACTGCGACACCGCTTGAAAATGGAATAATAAAAGTCGAAGTTCCTGCATATCGCGGGGACATACTCCACAGCATTGACCTTGTAGAGGACCTTGCAATAGGATATGGATACGGAAACGTTGGCCTTTCTCTGCCGCAGGAATATACTTTCGGCAAGGAACAGAACGTCGAGCGCAAGTGCAAAATCATGCGCAAGGCGCTAACCGGGCTTGGATATCAGGAAGCGATGACTTTCGTACTTTCGGGAAATCGCATCCAATTTGAATCCATGGGGTTGCCAGTGTCGGAATGCGTAAAAACCGAAAACCCGGTTACTGAAGATTACTCAATAATGCGCACTTCGGTCATGCCGTGCCTGCTCGACCTTCTTAAGTCAAACAAGCACCGTGAACTGCCGCAGGCGATATTCGAATTGGGCGACATTGTAGACCCGTATAATTACAGGAACGTAAAGATGCTTGCCGGCGCCAAAATATCGGCAAAGGCGAATTTCACAGAGATGAAATCAGACGTAGAGGCTGTGATGAGGTCAATGGGCGTCAAGTTTTCAGTTTCAGAAAAACAGCACCCGTCCTTTGTTCCGGGCAGGTGCGCATCCGTTTCAGCGAATGGAAAAGAAATCGGAATATTTGGGGAGATTTCACCGCAAGTGATATCGAATTTCGAATTGGGATGCCAGGTAATCGCATTTGAGTTCAGGGCCGGCCAGGTTTGATCTTTTTTCTTTTCAAAAGGAGGTGGAAAAATGTCAAAGACAGTAGTTGTAGCGCTCGGCGGGAACGCCCTGCTTAAGAAAGGCGAGAAAGGAACGGTTTATGAGCAGTTCGAGAACACGCGCAAAAGCTGTGTGCAATTAGTTAAAATCGTGCAGGCAGGCCACAAACTTGTACTTACCCATGGCAATGGGCCGCAGGTTGGCGCCATAATGCTTCAGAACGAGGCGTCGGCACATGTAAGCCCGCCGATGCCGCTTGGAATATGCGTCACTGAATCTCAAGGATTCATAGGATACATGGTCCAGCAGTGCATGAGCAACGCGATGGAAAAAATGAATATGCGCGTCCCGGTAGTGACCCTTATAACTCAAACCTTAGTTGATGATAACGACCCTTCATTTGCAAACCCAACAAAGCCAATCGGCCAGTTCTACACCGAGGAAAAGGCAAAGGAGCTTATGAAGATACGCGAAGACCTTGGCGTAAAGGACTTCGTAATGAAAGAAGACTCAGGCAGGGGATGGCGCAGGGTTGTGGCATCGCCGGACCCAAAATCAATAATAGAGCACAAGATAATTCGCAAGCTTGCAGATGACGGAATAATTCCAGTATGTGTAGGCGGCGGCGGCTCTGCTGTGGCGAGAACAAGCATAGAAGACAGGAAAGGCCCGCTGGACGGGCGCGAGGTAGTAATAGACAAGGATCTTGCAAGTTCGGTTCTTGCCCGCGAGATAAATGCTGATGAATTCGTAATTCTAACTGACGTTGAAAAGGTTGCAATTAATTTCGGAAAGCCAAACCAGCAATTCCTCGACAAGATGACCGTTGCGGAAGCGCGCAAGTATCTGGCAGAAGGACAATTCGGAAAAGGAAGCATGGCGCCAAAGGTCGAGGCGGCGGTGCGCTTCGTCGAATCCGGAAAGCCGCGTGCAATAATCGCATCCCTTGAAAAAGCGATGCAGGCACTTGATGGCAAGGCGGGAACTGTAATAGTTCCATAATTTTTCTTTTTCCTTGTTTTTTGCAACGTTTCAATAAAGCAAATATACTGGCTTAAATATACGTATTTGCTGGTGACTCCCTGCCGCTCAAAGACTTGATTTTGAACAAGCGAAATCTTGCAATGATAATAATTTTTTCCGCCGTGCTGGTTTTTTCAATCACAGGATACGTGGCATACAGCGGCGGCGAAATCCAGCAGTCGGTTGAAAGCGTAAGGATAGAAGTTCAAACAGATGAAGCCGAGTATGCTAACGGCGAAAACATCACCGGAAACGTGTTCGTAGTAAATGACGGGGAAACAGACATCGCCATAACAGGATATGCATACAAAGTAAAATCATCCCAATCGGATGTCGAATTTGGCGCGGACTTTATTTTCGGCTCCGACTTTAATTTGGTTGTTCCTGCAAATTCGAGGGCCGCCCTCTTTGCTATCGAGCCAGACATTATCCAGAAGCTGGGAATTGTGCCCGGTCCTTGCAAAATGACGTTCACGGTCGATCTTTGGGGAATTGAAAACTACGACGGCGTGGGCGAAGTCACCTTTACGGTAATCAAGTGATTTTACCATCGTTAAACAAACTTAAATTTGGGCATTTTATTCGGGGCTTATGGCAAAGCTGGACGACATCACAATAACGCGCAAGATCGTCGAGAGATTTTACAGGGAATTCAGCAGTATAACCGATGTTGACGTTGCAATCGTTGGCGCAGGCCCTTCCGGAATGGTCGCCGCAAAATACCTCGCGGAGAAAGGGAAGAAGGTAGTTATTTTCGAGCGCAAGCTTGCACCCGGCGGAGGAATGTGGGGTGGCGGAATGCTCTTCCCGGCAATTGTCGTCCAGGACGAGGCGCT
>JAQUQK010000215.1 GCA_028716125.1 Thermoplasmatota archaeon
TCAAGGAACTTGATGAGATTACGCAACTTGATATTGTAGTCACCATCATCAGTCCCCGGACGGAATTTGACTTCCTTCACGAGGATGATCTTTTGCTTCAATTTGGCTTCGTGAGCTTTCTTTTGCTCCGAATACTTAAATTTGCCGTAGTCCATCAAACGGCACACCGGTGGCTGCGCGGTAGGCGCAATTTCCACCAGGTCGACGTTTGCCTCTTCCGCCAGGCGGAAGGCTTCAGCCAAACTTACGATACCGAGTGGCTCGTTATCGACCCCGCTTAAACGCATTTCAGGGGCAGTGATTTCGCCATTGATGCGATGTGACTTGTCAGTAGCTATTGTAATTTCCTTTAAAAATCTTGTAAGACGGTCGTGCAGCGAGTTTCCTCGTCAGGCCTTGGTGTCGACTTCATGTTTGAGTCGCTCAATCAGGGCATCGACGGACATGACGCCCAGATCGACATTGCCCCGCGCCCGCACGGCCACTGTATTTGCATCCCGCTCTTTGTCGCCAATCACTAAGATGTAAGGCAATTTTTGTACGGAATGTTCACGTATTTTATAGGTAATCTTCTCGTTACGCAAATCAGCCTGTACGCGCAGCCCCGCTTTGCGCAGTTTTGTTGTAACTTCCTGTACATAGTCGGCTTGAGCGTCGGAAATATTCAACACCGACACCTGCACCGGCGACAACCACAACGGCATGGCGCCCGCATAGTGTTCGATCAGGATGCCGATGAAACGTTCCAGCGAACCCACGATCGCGCGGTGCAGCATGATCGGCACCTGGCGCGTGTTGTCCACGGCCACGTATTCGGCGCCCAGGCGGCCCGGCATCGACGGATCGATCTGCACGGTGCCCACTTGCCATGCGCGGCCCAGGCTGTCTTTCAGGTGGTACTCGATCTTCGGACCGTAGAATGCGCCCTCGCCCGGCAACTCCGTCCATTCCACGCCGCAGGCGCGCAGGGCAGAACGCAGGGATTCTTCGGCAAAATCCCACGACTCTTCCGTGCCGATGCGGTTATCGGGACGCAAGGCCAGCTTCACGTCGATATTCGTGAAGCCGAAAGCCGTGTACACATCCATCGCCTGCTGGTGGAACGCCGTCACTTCGCCGGCGATCTGCTCTTCCAGGCAGAAGATGTGGCCGTCATCCTGCGTAAAGCCGCGCACGCGCATCATGCCGTGCAAGGCGCCCGACGGTTCGTTGCGGTGGCATTGGCCGAATTCGCCGTAGCGCAATGGCAGGTCGCGGTAGCTGCGCATGCCATTGTTGAAAATCTGGATGTGGCCGGGGCAATTCATCGGCTTGAGCGCATACGCGCGGTTTTCCGATTCCGTGATGAACATGTTTTCACGGTAATTATCCCAGTGACCGGTTTTTTCCCACAGGCCACGGTCGAGGATTTGCGGCGCCTTGACTTCCTGGTAGCCGTTGACCTGGTACACATTGCGCATGTATTGCTCGACTTGCTGCCAGATCGACCAGCCTTTCGGATGCCAGAAGATCAGGCCCGGCGCTTCTTCCTGGAAATGGAAGAAATCGAGCTGCTTGCCCAGCTTGCGGTGGTCGCGCTTTTCCGCCTCTTCCAGGTTGTGCAGGTACAGCTCCTGGTCTTCCTTCTTGGCCCAGGCCGTGCCATAGATACGCTGCAGCATCTCGTTTTTCGAGTCGCCGCGCCAGTAGGCGCCGGCCAGCTTCATCAGTTTGAAGACTTTCAGCTTGCCCGTCGATGGCACGTGGGGGCCACGGCACAAGTCCGTGAACTTGCCTTCGGAATACAGCGACACTTCCTGGTCGGCCGGGATCGAGCCGATCAGCTCAGCCTTGTACGCCTCGCCGATGCCCTTGAAGTATTCGATGGCTTCGTCACGCGCAACTACTTTGCGCGTGACTTGCTCATCCTTCTTGGCCAGCTCGGCCATTTTCTTTTCGATCGCCGTCAGATCTTCCGGCGTGAACGGGCGCTTGTAGGCGAAGTCGTAGTAAAAGCCGTTGTCGATCACGGGACCGATGGTCACTTGTGCGTCCGGGAACAGTTCCTTGACGGCATACGCCAGCAAGTGGGCCGTCGAGTGGCGGATCACTTCCAGGCCATCGGCGTCCTTGTCCGTGACAATCGCCAGTTCCGCGTCTTGCTCGATCAGATAGGAGGTGTCGACCAGCTTGCCATCGACCTTGCCGGCCAGGGCAGCCTTGGCCAGGCCAGCACCAATATTGGCCGCAACCTGGGCCACGGTGACCGGGCCGTCAAATTGACGGGCGGAACCATCGGGAAGTCGGATTGTAAGCATATTGATCTCCATATCGGCGCTGGCGCCAGGTAAAACTGCGATGTGATGGGTAAAATAACTGAAAGGAAAACGCAGACGCAAAAAAACGCGGACTAGCCGCGTTTTTCACTTTCTTGAGACAAAGGAAACCCGTTCGACTAGCGTCACTCCCAAAGCTTGGTAGTAGTTCGCGGTGTCATAACCGGTTTTACCTTTCTCTCTAACTGCATTCTGGTGGGCGGTGAGGAATTCGAATCCCCGACCCCTTGGATGTCGACCAAGTATTCTAACCAGCTGAACTAACCGCCCGTAAAACTTTTTTGATCATTGTATTTCAAATGACCGCTTGCGGCTTGCGCCAGCTTAAAAACCATCTACTGCCAAATTCTGGTGGGCGGTGAGGAATTCGAATCCCCGACCCCTTGGATGTCGACCAAGTATTCTAACCAGCTGAACTAACCGCCCCGAAGACCAGCATTATAGAGAGGCTTTCCCAGAATGACAAGGGCTGTTTTACAGGAAACTTTAATCTGTTTTTCATCCGCTTCCCGGGCGTCAGCC
>JAQUQK010000216.1 GCA_028716125.1 Thermoplasmatota archaeon
GCGGCTTCTGCTGGAATTGCCTTCTGGACTTCAAACCTTACGTCGTCGCCCGCATACTTTGAAAGCCACGCGGATACGCGCGCCATTTCCTCTTTCAGCGCCGGGATTTTGTCCGCGGAAATTCCGAGTTTGTGCGCCACGAATTCCGGCTCATTTCTGATTTGAATTATTGTCGCGAGATGGCGATATGGGACCTGGAAATATTCCTTTGGCGCCTTTTCCACTTGCGCGAACTCGTAGATGCGCTTCATTTCCGCCAAATCTTCGGCGGGGCTTGGCTGCTCTATTCCGAAGTACAGCCTTTCGACATGCTCGTATTCCTCGACCATCGGCAGGATGTCTGTTTTTATGTTGAAGTCCTTGTGCTTTGTGGCCTTTGTGCGGAAGAAGAAGAAGCGCAGGATTTCCGGCTTCACGACTTCAAGCATTTCCTCAAGCGTTACGATGTTGCCGAGGGACTTTGACATTTTCTGGCCGTCGACGAGGATGTGCTCGTAGAGAACTGGTTCTGGCGGGTCGTAGCCGAAGAGTTCCTTGACAATTACTTTTGAAGTGTCGTATGAGCCACCGGATGCGCTATGCTCTTTTCCAAATGGCTCGCACGTTACTCCCAAAATCTTCCAGCGCGAAGCCCATTCGACGCGCCAGGTAAGTTTTCCCTGAGTCAATGGGAGCCAGCCTTCGCTTCCGCATCCCTCGATTCTTTCTTTTCCAGCAACTCCGCCGCGGCAGATGTAGTGAACGAGTCCATCTTTGTATTCGATGGCATCAGTCGTTGCAATCTTGCCGCACTCGGGGCAGATAGGGTCAAATGGAAGCCAGTCCGCGGGCTTGTCTGCGCCCGAAATTTCCTTGAAAATCTGGCGTATGCGGTCCGCCTTTTCGATTGCGATTTTTGCAGATTCGGCATACTGGCCTGTTTTGTACATGGTTGTGCCCGAAATAATTTCCGGCTTCACGCCCATTTGCGCAAGCGAGGCGATGAACGGCTTTATCGAATGCTGGGCAAAAGTCTCCTTGTCGTCCCACGGCAAGTCTGAAACAGGGGCACCTATGAACTTCTTGAATTCCGGCGGCAGCTGCGGCGGCACCTTTCTAAGCGGGTCCATGTCGTCCATTATCCAGATTAGTTTTGCATTCCCGCCTTTCTCGTTGACTGCGCGCTTGATTGCGTCGGCCATAATGACGTCGCCGGCATTGCCGATGTGAATCATTCCCGAAATCGAAGTTCCGCTTGCAACCGTGTGATTATTTCCTTTGGCAAGCAGCTTCTCCGCAACTACGTCTACCCAGTGCATAAGAGTGGAATCGGATATTTGGATAAAATTGTGTTGCCGGGCGCATTTGCACATTTATTCAATAATATATTTATACAAAACCACCGCTTCGGGGACTCAACAGCGTGATTTGATATGAGGAGCTTGTTTGCAGCATTTTCGGCCTTCGTTTTTCTTTTGGCGGTGCTTTCCGGGTGCCTTGGAAGCAGCGATTCGAAGCTTTCGATTGACGAGGCAAATGTAGAAATTTTAGTTAATGGGGCGCAGAATGGAATTGCAAACGCGGGAGAATTTGCCAATTTTTCAGTCATTAGCGATATGCAAAATGCAACGCTTACGCTTCCGCCGGGCTTCCTGGTTATCCAAGATGGCAAACTGCAATCGGAATCAAACATTTCGCTGACATCTCCCGAGTTCAATTTCAAGGCGCTAGTGCCTCCCACAGGGCGGGAATTCAATTTCACTGTGACTGACGGAGAGCGCTCTAAAATTATCACGATTCAGACCGCTAACGGCACTGCGCCGCTGATTTCCGGCAAGAACATCTACGACATGGTCGACAGCGTCACCGACGTTTTCCTTTTGCGCATAACCGGTTCGCCGACGCTTGAGGCGTACAAATTGTGGCTGAAGCTGACCCTTGAAAGTTATGGACTCGAGACGCAGATAACGCCGGTCGAAAGCGGCGATGGCAGGACTTTGCTAAACGTCGTTGCCTATCACTGGGGCGCAAGCAAGACGGACTGGATTGTAATCGGCGGGCACGCGGACACGGCGTTTGAAATCACGGTTGAAGGCGCATACGACAACACCGCCGGAACTGCGACTGTGCTGGAGCTGGCGCGCATCCTTTCCCAGTATAAGTTCGATAAGACGATAGTTTTCGGGCTTTGGGGCGGCGAGGAGGAAGGGTTGTTCGGCTCGCAGTTTTTCACGGATAACATACCCGCAGATGTAAATGTGAGCGCATACCTGAACTTCGACATGGTGGGAATCAACTGGCCTGGCCCATTTGCCCTGCATGAGTTCATGGCGTGCAAGAATGGCGTCGCCGTAAAAGAACAAGTCAAATTCGGAAAACTCGTCACGCATGAAATTTGCGGATTCCCGGAAAACAACAAATCGTTCGCAATAAAGAAGGACACCCTTGGCAGGAGCGACCACGAGAACTTTGCCGCGCTTGGCATTCCGTCATTCATGTTCATCGGCGAACTGGACAACTATCCATATTACCATACACCTGACGACACTTTTGCAAACATGATAAAATACATGGGAAGCGAGGAGAAACTGGTGCAAGGCTTTGCAGTTCCGGCGTGGATTGGATTCTATGAAACCATTCTGCTTCAGAATGGGTATTCGCTTGCGCCGGCGAAATAAGGCAAACCGACACCCTAATATTCATTTATAAGATTCGTCCCTGCAATATAGAGTGGTAACGATGGTTTATGCCATATTCGAGGTAGAGAAGGCAAAGATCAGC
>JAQUQK010000217.1 GCA_028716125.1 Thermoplasmatota archaeon
GGCGGAATAAATTATAAGATGCCTTTTTCGGACGTTTTGCCGTTTTTCGCGTCTTATATCTGGGCCGCAATCACATTATGAACCTTTATTGATTGGGCTTTTGTTGCTTTGGGACAAGCCCTATATACTTCTTTGCCAAACTGCCAATTGAGTACCTTTTCCATGATGACCGCATCAATCCGCGCGTTGTTGGGGGAAGTCTCAATGGTCTGATAGACGAATTTCACAAAAAGCGTCCACAACTTCAGGTTGGCTTGGCTTGGACAGAAATAACGGATGGGACCGTAAGAGGAAAGGTTCACGTTTTCGACGGTCAGCATAAGACAACAGCGCAAGTATTGCTTGGCGTTCGTGAAATCCCGCTGCGCGTCTTCTTAAATCCGAATCTTGATGTTCTCCTGACCGCAAATACCAACGCAGGGACGACACTCCGACAGATTGCATTCGACAAGTCTGTCCAACGCCATCTTGGTAGCGCACTCTTTCTGGATCGAATTCAAAGGTATCGCAACGACCGCGGTCTTCCCGCAGACGCAGAGTCATTCTCTGAAAAGGACTTAGTCAATCACTTCAAAGGCGAGTGGCGGGAAATGCGCCGGTATATCCTCGATGCGGTACGCGATTCTATCACGCACAACTCTCAGAACAAACTGAAGGACTACATCGACTTCGCCGGCAAGGGTAAGGAGAGACCTTTATCCTACAGTAGCGTTGAGAAGACCTTTTATTCCTTTTTCATCTATCCGGACACGCTCGAAACTCCGTTGAATTACAGGATGGACGAAAACGAGAATCCTCGGGAACTTGAAAAACAGCAGATTCTACAACTCATTAACATTGTTGCCGACCGCATCTATATCGGTCGCTACGACCCCGCCCTTGGTACAGCCCGCATCGAGAATCGTATTCAAAAAGGGGATGACATACCCGAGCCTCACCTCATCGCATACCGACTGGGCCATGAAGAGATACTCTACACTTGGCTGAAATTCGTCAGCCAGATTGTGCAAAACTATTTCATCACAACAGGAATACCGATTCAAGAAGACAAACTTTTCCAGTACAGATTCCCGGAACCCCTATGGGACAGCATTGAGAACTTCGTGATCAATCTAATCAAAATGCCGCTGTGGATAAATCGTGAGCTTTCCCTTTCAGTCTTTGGCGGGAAACAGAACAATAAATACTGGCAGATGATCTTTGAGACAGGCACTACACCCCAAGGGCAACGGGTGATGCCGTCAGCCATAAACCTCATGAAAATGATCCAGCCGAATTGATTTGCAACACCTTAAGTTTTGTTGTTAGTCGTTCTCAGCCGGACGGCGATGATGTTTTTTTTCGCTCGAAGCAGTTATTAGGGTTGTTACGATCTCTGCCTTAAGCACATGTGCCACATAGTTGATCAGTGAAATTGCCTTTAGGCTATTTGTCTTGGTACCATAGTCTAGCGACTCTCCGTGAATGACCATGTGCCGATTTAGCTCACTAAAGCCTTTGTCTCGTTCATTTTTCGATGCCCAAATCGGTAGAGTCTGCACAAGTGGACTTAGGAGTGCCGCCCTATATATATCTGTCGCAAATTTCTCAACATAAATTGCGATTTGCCGTTTCTTATTGTATTTTTCGAACAGGTTTTGGTTAACCACTTCTTTACAGATCCCGTCTGTTTGCGCCAGAAGAACAGGTATTGATAGTTCGTATTCTTGCCTTCGATGTGCATTGAAGGCAGCGATGATCAATTTCTGACGCTTCGGGAATCTTTTGACAATAGACTTCTCTATTTCATCTGCCCGGCTTTCAAAATACTCGACCAGCGCATCTTCGGCTGATGTTACATTGCCCTCGGTCAGTGCGTTTTTCAACTTCCACAGTCCAGACAGTGGCATTTCCAAATCTAAGTACCAACCGTGTGTCCCGAGCAATATAAGGGTCTCCTGTGTCCGCTGCGGAAGCTCAAGAAAACTTTTTTGTAATTGTTGAAACGCAGGACTTATTAGTCTTTCTATCGAATTCTTAAACGCCTCTGCCGGCTTTATCAGAGAAGCCAAATTTGGAAAAGCAATCTTTGGAAACTCAATTGTGTGTGCACAGATATTCCGTTTTTGATCCAAGATAATTGATTCAAGTGCATTTTGGAATGTTTCTTGCGACTCGATAATTGGTTGCAGTGATTTCCGAAATTGCTCTTGCCCTTTCAGTACAGGCGCAACAATAGACCTTATGCACTCTCCCATTTCTTGCCATTGCTTGAAATGCGCCTCCAGAGCTTCTGAAACCTTGTCGCTTTGCGCCACGCTAATAATCCTTTCCAAAACCCTTAACGAGACTGTTGAAAAACTAAAACTTCATAGATGATTATGTTTTGTATTTTTGGATAGATAGCTATTTGACCAAAACGCAGGCGTTTATGACATGCCAGTTTGCTTTTTCGACAGCCTCAATGACTGTAATTTGTCTCATGTTATTCTTATTTCGCTTTTGCCTGGTTCAAGGCGAGCAGGGCGGCGAGAATGTCATCGTCACTCATGTCCGGCGTCCATCCGTAGGCGGCAAAGACAGCGGCATCAAGTTTGCGGTGGGCAGTATCCAGCCAAGCCGGCCGATCATTATAGAGCTTGGTCAACGTGCGCTTCTGCAATTGGCTCGCGCTCTCCTCGTCTTTCGGCACAATTCGCGGATAGCGGACAAGGCCGATGTTGGTCTTGCTGTCCACCGTTGCCTTGTCAATGTACCGATCCCA
>JAQUQK010000218.1 GCA_028716125.1 Thermoplasmatota archaeon
GCTCATCACAATCGTATCGACGTATTTCCCGCCGACGAACAGGTTTTGGCGCAATCGCCCCTCTTCCACAAATCCGCAATTCTTGTAGCATCCCTGACCCGCGCCATTGAAGTCGCGCACTTCCAAATCAAGGCGGTTTAGGTTCATTTCCTCGAAAACGAACTTCTGGAGTAATTTTATGGCTTCTGTGCCGTAGCCCTTTCCCCGGTTCGACTTGTCGCCGATTACGATTCCCAGGCGCGCACATCTATTCTTCCAGTCAATTTTAATGAGATCGAGCTGTCCGATGTACGCTTCCGTTTTTGCGTCAGCAATCACAAACCCCTTCATCTCGCCCTTTCCGGACATCATCATGTTTAGAAAATCCTCGCTCTGCGTAACGGAGTGCGGGAAAAGGAAAGAGTCGCTCAAGTTGCGCGTGGTTTCTCCGTCAGTCACCCATTTGCGAATGTGCTCCAAATCGTCCTTGCGGTATTCGCGCAGCATCACCTTCTTTCCGTGCAGCCGGGGCATAATTACCGTTTCCGATGTATGAAAAAGAGATTAGTATGTCTTTCGCCTGCCCCTAAGGCACTCCGGCATTGCCACTTTTGTCTTCCCACCTTTCTTGAATCGGAAGTCGCACCTGTCGAAGCCGTCCGCAATTGTTTTTGTCCTGACAAGCCCCCATCCAAACTTCTCGCTGTAAAGCGCATCCATCGGGCACAGGTATTTTGCAAGTTCGAATTCGCCCTGTTTTTTCAGGAATTTGCATCCGGCGCATTCGAGATAGTCAACGCCATAGTCGAAATTTTTGCCGTCGCCTTCCACGAATTCGTAGACATAGCCCTCGGGAAATTCCTTTTTCTTGGAGATTTCGGCGCCTTTTCGCATCTTTTCAAGGTGCCTTTTTGAGAAGAGGTTTGCGCCAATTATTCTCATCACGAACCGCGGATATTTTTGCATGATGATTTCGCAAAAATCGCAAAACATCTTCCCCGCTTCCTCCGCCGAAATTCCGCGCGGCTTCAAAACGCGATAGACCGCAAGAAACTCCGCCGTCGCCACAAGGAACGGCGCGAGCCGGCTTTTGCCGATGTACGGGATTTCCGGGATTATTCTTTCGTATTCGGCGTGCGCTTCCGCAAAAAGCCGCAGCGCTTCCTCTTTGCCAAACCGCGCCTCGAAAATTACTTTGCCTGCCTTTGCCAGTTTGTCGAATTCGCGAAGCATCTTCCTTTTTCTGGAAACGTAGTATTTTTCAGACACGATCTTAAGGAACATATTTTCACCTTTTCATTCTCTTGCCTTTTGACAGGCGCTTCCCGCATTCCCTGCAAATCCTCTGAATTGTCTTTTCTCTGAAAAGTTCAAGGATCCCGAATGCCACGTAAAGATATGCAAGGAAAACCCCAAGTCCCATCCAGTCAATATTTGCAATCCCATCAATGTAGTATGCGAACATTGCGCCAATCTGCATCAGCGGGCGCAGTGCGACAAACGCCAGACTCAATTTATGCTCGACTTCATACGGCGTTCCATGCGGAATATACAGCACTTCGGTGCGCTTGTTCTTCAATTCGTCAAAAACCGCCTGCGCCGTAAAACTGCTGGCGTTCATCAGCGTATATCCGTAAACCTCCACAGGCCAGTGCATGTCGCTTCCAAAAACCATCCCCATTCCGTTCTCAAGGCAGAATTTGTAAGAGTCGTTATCCCATTCGTTCTGGTTTACGATTTCAATATAATCCGCACCCCCGGAAAGCAAAGCTTCGCGCGATGCATTCACTCCAAGAACGCGCAAAGTCCATGGAATGTGATTTACAATGACAATCCCACCGGCAGCGTGCGTCTGGTTTATCATTTTGCGAATCGTTTCATTTGTGATTTCGCCTTTTGGCGGCACGATGTAGCTATAGCTTTCAATCGGCGCATCTGGCGGGAAAACGAGATTGCAATGTATGGTTGTGGTCGTCCATTCGCATCCCGGCAGGACAACGATTTTGCTGGCGTATTTTTCCTCTGCAATCCGGATTGTCTCCTCGACGTTTTCGTAAGTGTTATGGTCAGTCAAAATCATCGCGTTGTATCCGAGCGAAATATGCCACAAGATGTTCTGCTCGGGCGTAAGATAGCCGCCGTCTCCCCCGTAAGTGAGAAGCCCTCCGTTTGTTTTTTCGTGGCTGTGCGCATCCAATAGAATGTTCCATTTTGTTGTGTTATAATCAGGAGTGTAGGACCAGGCGCCCCAGTCAGAATTTTCATAAACATAAGCAGGCGGCCCAAAAATGTAAACAAGAATGCAAATCGCGATTATCAGCGTCGAAATTCCAGCGAACAATGCAAGGCGCATTTTGGCATTTAGTTTCGGCGCCGAATCCAATTTCTGGCGCGACTTTTCCAAGTTCCGCATACTCTCATCTGAATATTGTTTGTCCGCTATATAGAATTTAAGAGTGCCAAAAATTAATATCGCGCGCCAGCATATTCAAATGCGTTAGATGAAAGCAAAATACATCCTAGCCAGCATAGCACTTGCGCTCGCGGCATTTTTCGGTATCGGAATTCTTGTCACCGAACTTTTGCAGGAAAAGATATATTTCTCGCTTTTCTTCGGAATTCCGGCGGGTCTTGTGGCGGGAATTGTTGTGCTGATAATTGCGCTCGTAGGTTTTGGCAAGAAGGAAAAGCGCTGAAGCGCAAAGCATTTATTATCGCTCTGCGTAATTCAATACGATAAAATGCCAACTGAT
>JAQUQK010000219.1 GCA_028716125.1 Thermoplasmatota archaeon
CAGATAGAAGACGTTTACGGCGTTCCAAGCTCCGTTTCGGTTGCCACCGAGCTTTCAAAGAGCGGAGTAAAGATAATGAGCAACGGAATAATCACCGGCGTCTCGAGCGTTCTTTTGAACCTCAGCGCGAGAATGGGAGTCGATGTTATGGCTTTGCTTGCGGAAGTCCAACCGGAATATCCTAACGCAAGGGCGGCGGCAAAGATAATCGAGGCGATAGACAAGATACTGAAATACACTGAAATCGACGTCAGCCCTCTGTACGTCGAAGCGGAAAAGATAGAAACGGCGATTAGGGCCATGCAAAAGCAGGCCATGGCGATGAAGAAAGGCACAGAGCAGGCCCCGATTTACGCATAATTCTTTTTTTCGGTTTTATGGCAAAGGAAATCACCGTTCATTCCGTCCTCAACAAGCAGAAGCGGCGCGACGACTGGTTCCTTTGCGATTATTCAATGAATCCTTACGAAGGATGCCAATTCAACTGCGTCTACTGCTATGTTCATGGAAGCAAGTACGGCGAAAAAATGGCCGAAGGAATCGCAGTCAAATGGAATGCGCCAACAATCCTTGACAGGCAGCTAAAGGCGCGCGCGGAAAAGAAAGAATATGGCATTATTGCAGTTGGCTCGGCGACAGACCCATATATGCCGATTGAGGAAGAAAGGCAGATAACGCGCCGCTGCCTGGAAGTCATTTTGAAGCGCAAATTCCCAATTGGAGTCACAACCCGCTCCCCCTTGATTCTGCGCGACCTTGACATTCTGCGCGAGATAGGCAAAAGCGCAATTCTGCCCGAAGATTTGAAGGAGAAAGGAATTCCTGGCGTGATAATCTCGTCGTCATTCTCCACAGTTGACGAGCAAGTAGCAAAGATTTTTGAGCCGGGAGCGCCACGGCCATTGGCGCGCATGGAATTTTTGAAAAAATGCAAGGACGCCGGATTTATGGTCGGGGCGAATTTCATGCCATTGCTTCCGTATATTTCAGACACCGAGGAATCCCTGGACTCGATGGTGCGCATGGCAAAAGAGCATGGTTTGGATTTTACTTTCGTGAGCGGCCTTACGCTATATGGCGATGGCCCCGCCGACTGCAAGACAAAATACTACAAGGCGCTGGAAGCCAATTTCCCTGAACTGGTGGAAAAGACAAGGGCGCTTTTCGCTGGAAACTTCGCGCCTCCAGGAAACTATCAGGGAAAACTGGATGAAATGGCAAGAAGAATGTGCGAAAAATATGGAATGAGATACCACATCCTCCCGGCAGGCAGGAAATCATAATTATAAGCCAACATTCTATTTTGTATCGGATGGAATTCTCGAAAATCGCGGCAAAATACGAGCAGATAGAGGCAACTTCAAAGCGCCTCGAGATGACGGACCTGCTCGTTTCGCTTTTCAAGGAAGCGCCTGCCGAGGAAATGGGCAAGGTCGTCTATCTTACGCAGGGGCGCCTTTACCCGGATTTTGTCGGCGTAGAATTGGGAATGTCAGATAAGCTTGCGATTTCGGCAATAAAGGAAACCACTGGCGCAACCGACAAGGAAGTCTCGGATGCAATAAAGCGCACGGGCGACATTGGAAGCGCTGCTGCTGAATTTCTCGCAAAAAAGAAGCAGACAACCCTTTTTGCAGCGCCGCTTGAACTTTCAAAGGTTTACGACAATCTTGACAAAATCGCGAAGTCAACAGGCTCGCGCTCCCAGGACGCAAAGATAAAACTGCTTTCAGAAATTCTCCACGACGCGAAGGCATCAGAGGGAAAATACATAGTGCGTGCCGTGACCGGAAACTTGCGTCTCGGTATGGCAGACATGACAATTTTGGATGCGCTTGCAAAAATGCGCGCTGAGAAAGATTTGGGCGAAGGCGCGGAAGCGGACAAAATCAAAGAACTTCAAAAGAAATACCGCGAAAAAATAGAGAATGCTTACAATCTCTATCCTGACCTAGGGCGCATATCAAACGTGCTTGCAGCCGAAGGAATTGAAGGCATTGACAAAATCAAGATTACACTTGGCGTGCCAATACGCGCAATGCTTGCCGAGCGCCTTCCATCAATCGAGGAAATCATCGCAAAAATGGAAGGAAAGTGCGGCTTTGAATTTAAGTATGACGGGCTTCGCATACAGGCGCACATAGGCGAAGGAAAGTGCAAGCTTTTCTCGCGCAGGCTTGAGGATTTGACAGAGCAGTTCCCGGACGTTTGCGCCTCGCTTCTTTCCGCTTTCAAGGGAAAAGAATGCATTGTGGAAGGCGAATGCGTGGCTGTCAACGGGGAAACCGGCGAAATGCTTCCGTTCCAGGAAATCTCGCATCGCAGGGGAAGGAAATACGGTGTTGAAAGCGAGAAAGTAATGACGCTTGGCGGCGAGGAAAAATCGCGCATCAAGGGCGGATTTGCGGACATTACCGCCGATTATCCGGTAAGCATCTATCTTTTCGACTGCCTTTACACCGAAGGCGAAGACATCACGCGCAAGCCATATACAGACAGGCGGGAAGCGCTGAAGCGCAATTTCGCAGTTGGGGAGCGCGTAAAGATTTCAGACTCATTCGTTTCCTGCGACCTATCAGAAATAAACGCATATTTCAGCAAGGCGATAGACAGCGGCTGCGAGGGCATAATGGCAAAGTCGCTTGACAGCCCATACCGTGCCGGCGCAAGAG
>JAQUQK010000220.1 GCA_028716125.1 Thermoplasmatota archaeon
TTCTTTGAAACCCAGACAGGGAAAGGAACGCCGAAGTGGCGCTGGCGTGAAATGCACCAGTCCCAGTTGAGATTCTCAACCCAGTTGTCGTAGCGCGCCTTCATCGACTGCGGGTGCCAATTTATCTTGTTTCCAGCGTCCAGCAATTCCTGCTTGCGCTCGATGATTTTTATGAACCACTGCGAAGTGGCAAGGAATTCTATTTCTGTTCCGCATTTGTCGTGGACGTTCACGGCGTGGACTATGTCCTTTTTGGCGGTAAGGAGGCCCTGCGCCTGCAGTTCCTCAAGTATCGCTTTTCTCGCGTCTTTTATCGGAAGGCCAGCAAACTTCTGCGCAAGCTCGTTCATCTTGCCGTCGCGCGTTATCGTGATGCGCGGCTCAAGGCGTTTCTTGTTTATCGCATCGACGTCGAACTTGTCTCCATAAGAGCATATCATCAAAATGCCAGTTCCCTTTTCAGGGTTCGCGGAAGCGTCCGCAAATATTGGAACTGCCTGGCCGAAAATCGGGATTATTGCGTGCTTTCCGACCATGTTCTTGTATCTAGCATCGTCGGGGTGAACGAAAACGCATACACATGCTGGAAGCAGTTCGGGGCGCGTGGTTGCGATTGTAAATGGCTCGCCGGTTTCCTGAACCTTGAAAGTGACGAAGTTGAAAGTGGAAGGCATTTCCTTGTCTTCCAGTTCCGCCTGCGCGATTGCGGTCTGGCAATTTACGCACCACATCGATGGCGCATTCTGCCTGTAAATCAGGCCCTTCTTGTAAAGCTCCAAAAAGGAGCGCTGTGATGTTTTGCGGCAGTGTTCGTCTATTGTGGAATACACATTTGAGAAATCGCAGCTCATCCCTATGCGCTTCCAGTCGGAAACGAAGTCAGGCTTTATTTCCTTGACAGTTGCATCGCAGAGTTTGACGAAGTCAGGGCGCGACATCTTGGTGGACTTGACTTTCTTGAGTTTTTCCACAAGGCGCTCGGTGGGCAGTCCGTTGTCGTCAGTTCCAAACGGGTAAAAGACGTTCTCGCCCTTCATGCGGTGGTAGCGCGCAATTATGTCCTGCTGGGTGTATGAAAAAGCGTGCCCGATGTGCATGTTGCCGGAAACTGTCGGCGGCGGAGTGTCAATTCCAAAAATGGGGGCGCGCGAATCCGGGTTGAACTTGTAAATCTGGCTATCTTCCCAGAACTTCTGCCACTTTTCCTCAATCTGGTGAATCGTAGGCGCTGGCGCTTTCTGAACTTGCGCTGGCTGTGCAGGTGCATTCTCCGGCATGAGCGAGGGTATATTATAAGGAAATTTAAGACCCTCGGAAGATTTAAAATTCCAATTTTAAGCAGCCTTGCCGCAGCATGCTTCGTTCTTCGCTTCTTTGTCCTTTCGTTCTTTGCCCAGCCGCTTCTTTTCGTTTTTCCTTTCAATAAAAAATGCAATCCATCCGGCAAGTATCGCTATTCCGACAATGCACAATATATAGATGGAAATTATGCTCTGCGCAAGTGCAAAAATCACCGCCAAGCCAATAAGTATAGACGCAATAATGATGCACCATCGGGTCCAATTGTAATTTGCTTCACTGGCTTCACTCATTTTTATTCCGCCTTCGACGTAATATAATTACATGAAATCATTTAAATGCATCCATTCATCTATTGATTTTCGCCACGCCCGTCACATTTAGAGTGTTCATTGTCGGGAGCTTAGCCAAACTTTCGTCTAAAAATTCCAATGGCGCAAAGCCCGCTTCATCCAGAAGTTCCTTGATTTCCTGTATTCCAAAGCCGCGCAACTTGTGCTTTTCCACGAATGCGTCCAGCACTTTTTCGCCTTTGATTAACGTGCAGTCGAAATCCGCGTTGAAGATACTGGTTTCGGCATTAAATTCGTGCCTCGAAATGCGGATGCAGCGAATCCCGTCCTTTTCGGCCTCGAAGCAGACTTTCGGGCGGAAATCGCGCATGAATCCGGGGACGTGCCAGAAGTCGAAAATGAATATTCCTCCTGGCGCAAGGTGTTTTTTCACGTTTTTCAGGAATTTGATGATTTGCGCTCTTTCGTGAAGATAGCCGAATGCGCCAAAAAGACATAAAACCGCATCGAATTTCTTTTCCAGGTTAATTTCAGCCATGTCGCCAAGATAAAATTCCATTTTCGCGCCGCTGTTTTCTGCCTTCTTTTTGGCAATCTCCACCATTGTCTCGGAAATGTCAACGCCCGCCACTTCGAATCCTGCATAGTATAGGGTAAGGGCGTGCATTCCGGTTCCGCAGCCGAAGTCAAGTATGGAATTTGGCGCTTTTGCGTATTTTGAAATGATTGCTTTTATTCCATCGGCTTCTGCGGAATAATTCTTCTTGCCGTAGATGAGGTCGTAATATTCGCCGTATTTCTGGTAGATGCCTGCGCCGGAAACTGCCATCTTATCGGCGGATTAATGAAAATTAGATATTTAAAAATGCGCTTACATCTTTTCCGGCAAACTCGATGGGCTTATCGGCTCTTCGCATCCCACTTGGGGATTCATCTTGATTTCAATGTCTTCTTCCATGTAGACGCTCATGCCATCCTTTGCGGCGATTGTGTTGACGCCGGTCTTGTTTGAGATCCATTCGCATTGCTTCGACGGATTCTCGTTATACATCGCAAGGCCGAAATGGGTAAGGATTG
>JAQUQK010000221.1 GCA_028716125.1 Thermoplasmatota archaeon
TAGTGGCAATCTCCCGCGTGAATGATTCGGCATCGCTTCCGGGAACGGTTTGCGCGGAGCCGCTCACAAACGCCCTGACCTTGACCTTGATAAAATCGCCGGCCTTGTTTGTATTGGCAGGCGTTACGCTAAGGCTGGCGGAACTAGTAGCGCCAGAGTTCAGAACGATCTGTGCAGGATCAACGCGAATCGTCCAGTTTCCCTGCTCAGCGACTTTGACAACTGAGAGGTCTATTGTTTCCTGGCCTGCCCCAAGCAATCCGGTTCCCGTGTTCTTCACGGAAATCGTGTATAGCGCAGTTCCTCCTGCTTCCACAGTCCCGTCAGGCTGGCCGCACGTTACTTCAACGGCGTAAAGCGGAAGGGCTTGTGCGCAGGCGGCAGGAACACTGAAAATCATTGCCACGATGCCAACCAGCGCAATTGCGAAAATTATACGGTCCTGCGCTTTCATTTAATCCTCCTCTCCATGAACGACCCGACTATGTCAAACATCTTGTCAGTGAATTTGTATTCTATCCATTCCCTTGTAAATGCGTCGCCTGCGCCCTGAACGCGCATCAACGTCTTGAGAGTCTTTTCGTCCTCGCGGAATTCCAGAACGCCGTCCATTACGTGCTTTATCATCTGCATGTCGCCTTCTGAGTGCATTCCGGACTCAAGCATATACAAGGACGTTGCGCCGGACTGCTTCGACCTTCCGCAAAGTATCTGGAGGAACCGGAAAATTGCGACCGCGTTGATGTAAGTGATAAGAGTGGAAACCGAGCGGAAAACGATGCGGTGGTGCTCGAAATCTCCCATGAACCTCTTCTGGGCGTTGCTTATCGCAAGGCTAATCGCATTGAGGTTAACAGGGCTGTCGACGTATTCGGTGTTTTCCCTTCTTTCCTTAGAACCTATGTTGACGGAATACGTGTCCACAAAGGCGACGAGTCCCTTCTTCTCGTATTCCGGATAATTCGGGTCCATCTTCGTAAGCTCCGCCACCTTGTCTTCGACCGTCTTGTCGGTGGTCACAAAGATCGCAGGCTCGCCTTTCGAAAGACCTGTGAGAACGTACTTATTTATTACGACGTCCTTGCCTGCAAAAGGCGGCCCCTGTATGAGTATGTTTGCCTTTTGAGGCAATCCTCCCTTTAGCAAAGCGTCGAGCCTTTCAATGCCGGTGCTCACTTTATCCGAATTTTCCAACAAATCGCCCCTGAAGGACTAACCTGCTAATTACTATATGATAATAGTTATAATCTCATTTAAATGTTGTGTAGCCGTTAGCCCCCCTATATTCTCCTGGGCGTGGCATTTTTATAAGCGCTGTTGCAATGTAGAAGCGTGGAAATAAGGGAAATCGAATGCAAGACCGCCCTTTCGCATTCCGGGCTTTCGGAACTGGACTATTCGCTCAATCCCTACAGAGGATGCGCCCATGCCTGCCTTTACTGCTACGCCCCGGCGATGACGTATGAGGAAAGGCGGTGGGGCTCGTTTGTGGACGTGAAAATAAACGTCGCCCAGGTACTTGAGCAGGAAACGAAAACCAAGAAACGCGGAGTGGTAGGACTTGGGACAGTTACCGACGCGTACCAGCCGCTTGAGGAAAAATACAAAATAACGCGCGCCTGCCTGGAAGTGCTGGCAAAGCGGCATTGGCCAGTCTGCATCCAGACCAAGTCCGCGCTCGTGCTTCGGGACATTGATATTCTGCAAAAGATGGACTGCGAAGTGGGCCTTACAATAACCGCGATTGATGATTCCGTGCGGATGGCTTTCGAGCCAGGTGCGTCTTCAGCGGGCGATAGGCTCTCCGCTCTTGAAAAACTTGCGGCGGCGGGAATACGGACATTCGCTTTCATAGGGCCGATATTGCCGTATCTCACAGACAAAAATGCAGATTTGGAAAAACTGATTTCTTCCCTTGCAGATGCGAAAGTCGGATACGTTATGGCGGACAGGTTCCGCGTAAAACCGGGGCTAATGGAATGCGTCGAACCGGTTCTGCGCGAAAATTACCCCCAGTTCGCCGACAAATGGAAAGCTGCGCTAAAGCCGGAGAGCAAATATTTTGATAGCGTGATTTCGGAGATAGGAAGGCTTTGCGCAAAATATAAAATTCCGTTCCTAGACAAGCACCCGTTCAAGATAGTTGAAACGGATTCGAAGCAGGCGACGCTATTCTGAAAATTACTTTCCGCGCTTGTGTTCCGTGTGCGCCACTGCGCCGCAAACGTTTCCTTCGCAAGTCTTGCATTCCAATTGTATGGTGGAATGAGTTATTCCAAAATCGTGCTCCAGCATCGCGCGCACCTCTTCCAAAATCTCGGAGCATTTGCTTACCATCTGGTCTTCAACGACAACGTGGGCGCTAAGCGCGTGATGCCCCGTTCCGATTGTCCAAACGTGGATGTCATGAACGCCGCTGACGCCTTTTATGCTTCGAATTTTTTCAACGACTTCCTTGATTTTTATATGGCGCGGCACGGATTCAAGAAGGATGCCCGCGGATTCCCATATCAGCCCGATTGCACCCTTGAGTATTACCGCGCCAATCAGCATCCCGATTATCGGATCGACGATGTATAACCCTTTGAGATAAACGAAAACCCCGCCGATTATGACGCCGACCGACGATATGGTGTCGCCAAGAACGTGCAGGAATGCGCCCTTCAC
>JAQUQK010000222.1 GCA_028716125.1 Thermoplasmatota archaeon
AGCCCGGTTACCTTCCCATTTTCGCCGAGAACTTGCACGGGTGCTGCCAGAAGCTCGAATTTCACACCTTCTTCCTCGGCGTGATGAATTTCTTCCTTTCGCGCAGGCATCTCATCCTTTGACCTGCGATAGACTATGGTTGATTCCGCACCAAGCCTGAGTGCGCACCTCGCCGAGTCCATCGCCACGTTCCCGCCGCCGATTACAACAACCCGCTTTCCAACATTTACAGGAGTGTCATATTCGGGGAATTTGTATGCCTTCATCAGGTTGACGCGCGTCAAAAACTCGTTTGCCGAATACACACCATTCAAATTCTCGCCGGGAATTCCCATGAACTGCGGAAGGCCTGCGCCAGTGCCAAGGAAAACGGCATCGTATTCTTTCAGGATTTCGTCAACCGTAATTGTCCTTCCAACTACGACGTCAGTCTTTATCTCAACACCCAACTTTCGGACATAATCCACTTCCGCCGCAACTATGTCTTTTGGAAGACGGAATTCGGGGATTCCATAAACAAGCACTCCGCCGGGCTTGTGCAAAACCTCGAAAATAGTTACTTTATAGCCCATCTTTGCCAGCTCGCCGGCGCAAGTGACTCCTGCAGGGCCTGCACCTACGACGGCAACTTTCTTTCCATTTGGCTTTGGCAATGCTGGAACCTGAACGCCGTGCGCCCTTTCCCAGTCCGCAATGAATCTTTCCAAGCGCCCGATTCCAACCGGCTCGCCAAGCTTCTTCAGGGTGCAGACCATTTCGCACTGCTCCTCTTGGGGGCAGACGCGCCCGCAGACTGCTGGCAGGGAATTGCGCTCTTTCATTTTTGCTGCCGCTTCCGCGAACTTGCGTTCCTTGATGAGTTTTATGAAATCAGGAATCAAAACGCTAACCGGGCATCCTTCCATGCACGGACGGTTCTTGCATTGGATGCAGCGCGACGCTTCTGCTACTGCCATGTCTTCTGTATATCCAAGCGCAACCTCGTTGAAATTCTTGGCGCGCGCTTTCGGGTCTTGCTCTGGTATTGGGGTTTTAGTCTTCGAGACTGCCATTCTGACCAAAGGGGTATTAAACGGCGAATTAAAAACATACATCTTTATTTAAGCAGATAAAATACCCGAATGGTTCTATGCCGACGCTTTTCAAAGCAAGGGAAAAGATGCAGAAGGCCGCAGACGTCGCAATTAAGGAAGTCCTCAAGGTCAAGCCCGAGGAGAAAGTTTTGATAATTACGAACCCGGACAGGGACGTCAAGCTCATATCGGAAGCGCTTTACAATTCCACACTTTCGGCGGGCGGAAAGCCGACTCTGATGTATCAGGCAATGAAGACGCAGATGGAATTTGCAGAGGATTCAGTTGTCCGCGCAATCGAGTCAAACCCCGACGTCACGATCTCGGTCAGCAAGGAAAAGCTCGGAAAGGACAAGTGGCGCATGAAGGACCCGATTGACAAGAAATACGAGCACGTCTTCAACTACCTCCTCGGCGAAAAAAAGATGCGCTCCTTCTGGTCCCCATCAATCACCGCAAAGATGTTTGAAGAGACAATACCGCTTGACTACGCCCAAATGCAGGCCGACGCGAAGGCGCTCCAGCAGGCGTTCGCAAATGCGGTTTCGGTCCACGTAGGGGCGCCTTCCGGGACGGACATTACCATGAACATAAAGGGGCGCGCAATCGAGGCGGACGACGGCGATTTCAGCGAAGCGGGCAAGGGCGGAAACCTGCCTGCTGGCGAAGTCTTCATGGGCCCGGTTGTCGGAGCATCCAACGGCGTAATTGTCTATGATGGCTCAATCTCCGCGGCAAAGGGCGAGATAATCATCAAGACCCCAATCAAGTGCACTGTAAAGGATGGATTTGTAAGCGAAATAACCGGCGGAAGGGAATCAAAGAAGCTCCTCAAAACAATCACTGACGCCGAAACGAAGCCCCCGGAAATGGCAAAGGAAGGAAAACTGACCGAGGAACAGGCAAAGCAGTACGTCAGGAACGCGCGCAACATAGGCGAACTTGGCATCGGGCTTAACCGCCTTGCAAAGATAGTCGGCAACATGCTTGAGGACGAGAAAGTCTATGGCACCTGCCACTTCGCAATCGGCTCCAACTACGAACATGACGCGCCAGCGCTCATCCACCTCGACGGGCTTGTGAAGAAGCCGACAATTACGGTGATTTACGAAGACGGCTCCAGCAAGGTCGTAATGAGGGATGGAGAACTGGTGAAGTAAAAATAAGAAGAAAACTGGCTTTTTCTCTAATTTTACCTTCGTTTTTAGGATCTTGCCATAAACTGAAGCAGGATTTGCAATAACCTAATAAAACCGGTTTGAATAATAAGTCCGGCGACAAATATGGCAACATTCAAGGAAGTTCTGATGTCCGGCGCTGGAAACCCCAAGGCGATTCTTGGAATGGTCGTTAAGGGATTCGGGCTGTTTTTGACGGTTACGGGCATGGTTGGGCTTTCCCTTACGCTTGGGCCGCTTAATGAAATATTAAATTTCGAATTCACGCCGATTTTCGGCAGCAATGGCTATGCCGCGTTGCTGTGCTTTGTTTTCACGGTAATCGGAGGCGTGCTTGATTTCTTCGGAGCCGCCATAGTGACGTATTTCTCCCAAAAGAAATGAAAAATTAG
>JAQUQK010000223.1 GCA_028716125.1 Thermoplasmatota archaeon
TTTCAGTAATCACGGTGGGATGCGCCATAATAATCAGGATCATGGCAGATATGGCTACCGCCGCGTATAACACCGCTACAGGCAATATCTTTTTTTCGCTGCCGGCGAAAAGGAAGAGCGTGTAGTAGAGCAGCCCGAACGTGGCGAACATCAAGAGCGGCCAGGTCGTATAAATAACCGGTATGCCGAACGAATATATCCCGTAGCTGATTGTGATGTCGTTTATGATTGATACTACCATCGTCGCGCCAGTTATCCCCCACCACAGCCCGAACATTATCGTGGGGCGCCTGTATTCCGTCCGGATTTTCCTTCCTATGAACATGGCGGCAATCATAAGAAGCAGGACTGACGAGCAGGCATACATGACTTCCCGAAATACCATCAACGTTTCCATTTATATCAACCTGTAATTTGAATATGCGCATACCCCTATATATTCGTTTCAATTGTCTCTCCCTGTTTTCCACATTGTTCCCAAGAAGTCTGTTCACAAACACCTATAAGCGAATAGTTTATGCAGGGGTCGTTTATTGGAAAACAGAAATTTGGATTTCTGCAAAAGAATTCCAGATGTGAATCCTGAAAATGAAATGCGCTGAAAGGATTGTGAAGAAAACTCTCGGTTAAAATTCGGAATTTCCCGTTTTTATCCTGCGCAGAAGCGCCGCTGGAGATTTTTCTGTCATGCTGCTCTAGGATAAAAACAATGGAATCGCAATGTTGCGAATTCATAGAAGCGCATTTGCCTACTTTGGCATCTGCCGCGTGAGCAATAATACTGTTTTTGCAATCGAACAAAGAGAAACGTGATGAAATGGAAACAAACGTAGAGAGCTTCAGGCAGCTTGGAATCGCCGAGCCGATACTGAAAGCAATAATTGAAGAAAAGTTCGAGACGCCGACGGAAATACAGGTAAAGTCAATACCGCTGATTCTTTCGGGAAAGGACGTAATCGCGGCATCCGCGACAGGCTCAGGCAAGACGCTCGCATTCGGCTCCGGCATAATACAGGCGCTGGAAAAGGGAAAGGGAGTAAGGGCGCTAGTCGTCACCCCGACAAGAGAGCTTGCAGACCAGGTTGCAGGAGCGTTGGTTAAATTCTCAAGATACAACCCGCTTAAGATTGCAGTGATTTACGGCGGAGTTGGAATGGGATTCCAGCTTGAAAATCTCAGGCATGCGGACGTAGTCGTAGGCACGCCCGGCAGATTGATGGACCACATAAGGCGCGGCTCATTGAAACTCGGCAAGATACGCACGATGATAATGGATGAAGCAGACTTGATGCTCGACATGGGATTCATAGAAGACATAAAGAAAATCCTGAAAGAATGCCCGGCAGAGCGCCAGACGCTTCTGTTCTCGGCAACAATTTCAAGCGACATCGCAAAGCTTGCGCAGAGATATATGAAAAGCCCGGTCGAGGTTTCGGCAGTATCGCAAGTTGACCCGAGCAAACTTATGCAGGTCTACTACGACGTCGCGGACGACATGAAATTTTCGGTGCTTGCGCATCTGCTCAAGAACGAGACTTCTGATCTTGCAATGGTTTTCTGCAACACCAAGAGGAGCGTTGACTTCGTCGCAAAGAACCTGAATCGCAACGGCATCGATGCTTCGGCAATCCACGGCGGATACAGCCAGGCGCAGAGAAACCACACCCTGTCCCAGTTCCACAACAAGAGGGCGCAGATAATGGTCTGCACTGACGTTGCGGCAAGAGGGCTTGACATAAAGGGCGTTTCGCACGTCTACAACTATGACATCCCGCGCGAAAGCAAGCAATACATACACCGCATTGGAAGGACTGCAAGGGCAGGAAACGACGGAAAGGCAGTAAGCATACTATCGCCGCGCGATTATGGAAACTTCGATGCAATCCTCCGCTACCAGCGCGTCAAGATTGCGCAGGAAACCACCCCGCAAGTCACAAAATTAGAAGCAAGCAAGGGCGGCGGAAAAGTTCTTTTCGGCCGGGACCGCAGGGAATGCAATTGCGGCGGCCAAGGGCACGGACAGCACCAGCATGGCGGCCATGAATGCGCCTGCGAGAACCACGGCGAAGGCCAGCAGGGCCAGTCCCGCGGATTCGGCGGACCGCGCCGCTCCTATGGCGGCCAGGGACACGGCGGCTCGCGCGGCGGGCAAGGCAGACCTGGCGGCTACGGCCAGGGCCGCAGTGGCGGCTTTGGAGGGCGCAGCGGCGGATACGGCGGAAGGAGCGGAGGGCGCTTTGGAGGAAACCGCGAGGGCGGCTACTCCCAGGGCAACCGCTCCGGCGCATCCAGCCAGGGCAAGCCCGGCGAAGGACAAAGAGAACCGCCGATGATAATAAAAAGGAACGGAAGAGTCGTCCGCGTAAAGCGCAGATATTGATTTCTTCTTTTTCTCTCAAAATTCTATATTTTTTTGCGTCTTGCGCAAATTGGGCACCAAGTACCACTTTTAATGCTACTTGGTTGCGCCTCCCAAATATGATTTTTCACACATTTCCATTTCATTTTTGTGTGGTTGTTGATATATTCAGTAGATATGCAAGTTCCGCCTTTTGTCTTTGCGAGTTCTTTCATTTCTTCGATTGTCGATCGTCTTTTGTCTGCCCTTTTTTTAAATCCACATTTTGGGCACCATT
>JAQUQK010000224.1 GCA_028716125.1 Thermoplasmatota archaeon
CCGAAGAAAGAATATGGGCGGAAACTGAACTGCGCAAGGTCAATATGACGCTCCGGACTCTCAGCAAGTGCAATGGCATTCTTATAAGGGCTACGGACGAAAAAGAACTGCTCGAAAAAATATGCGACATGATAGTCAAAAGCGGCGGCTATCGCATGGCGTGGGTGGGATTTGCGGAGCAGGATGCGGAGAAAACAGTCCGTCCGGTGGCCCATTCCGGATACGAGGAAAAGTATCTCGAATCTTTAAAAATGACATGGGCGGACAACGAACTCGGGCGGGGACCGGTCGGCACCGCCATTCGTACCGGCAAGCCGTGCGTTGTAAAAAACATTCTCAGCGACCCGTCTTATGCCCAGTGGCGCATGGAGGCAATAAAGCGCGGCTACTCATCGATGGTTGCTCTTCCGCTGATTGCGAACGGCACGACTTTTGGGGCGCTGGCAATATATTCGGCGGAAACTGATTTCTTTGATGCCGAAGAGATGCCGCTGCTGGAAGAGCTGGCAGACGACCTTGCGTATGGAATGGCGGCGCTGCGGATGCGCGAGGAGCGCAAGAGCGCCGAGGGCGCGCTGAAAGACTCCGAAACCCGTTACCGCAGGCTGTTCGAGGCGGCGAAGGACGGGATACTGATACTTGATTGGGAAACAGGGCAGATAGTGGACGTCAATCCGTTTATTGTTGATCTGCTCGGTTTTTCCCATAATGAACTGCTTGGTAAAAAACTCTGGGAAATTGGGATTTTCAAGGATATTGCGGCAAACAAAATGGCTTTTGAGGAACTGAAAGCCAGAGGGCGCATCCGCTACGAGGACCTGCCGCTTGAAACGAAAAGCGGGCGGCGCATCAGCGTGGAATTCGTCAGCAACGTCTATGAAGTGGACCACACCAAAGTCGTGCAGTGCAACATTCGCGACATAACGGAGCGCAAGAAAGCGGAAGAGTCGCTGCACGAAAGCGAGAGCCGCTACCGCACCATCGTGGAAAGCACCGAGGACCTAATAACCCTGGTGGACATCAATGGAAAGTTCCTATTCGTCAACCATTCGGCCCAAAAGATTTTCGGGCTGAAGCCGGAGGACTGCATAGGCAAAAGCGCGTTTGATTTCATTCACCCGGAAGACCGCCAGGCTACGATGGACGCCTTCCGGAAGTGGCTCGTCTCCAAAGACGAGACGGCGCATTATGAAAACCGCCAGATCCACGTCAACGGCGGCGCCAGCCAGATGCTCTGGACGATTAGCAAGGTCTACGGCGAGAAAAACCATGTTGCCGGGTTTTTGAGCATCGCGCGCGACATAACGGAGCGCAAGAAAGCGGAGGATGCGCTGTACGAAAGCGAGGCGCAACTGTCAAATGCTGCGCGCATCGCAAAACTCGGATACTGGGAATACAACGTGCTGAACGACTTGTTCACATTTACGGACTCATTCTACGCGATTTTCCACACTACTGCGGAGAAGGCAGGCGGATACACGATGCCGTCGGCAGAGTATGCAAAGCGCTTTGTCCATCCTGACGACGCGGCACTTGTCGGGGAGGAGGTCAGGAAAACAATCGAAACCAAGGACCCGAACTTCAGCCGCCAATTGGAGCATCGCATGATTTATGCAGACGGCGGAACTGGGTACATTTCGGTGCGCTTCTTCATCGTCAAGGACAAGAGCGGAAGAACAGTCAAAACATACGGTGTAAACCAGGACATAACCGAACAAAAGAAGGCGGAGGAATCTCTCAAGGACAGCGAGGAAAAATTCAGAACGCTGTACGAAAGCGCACGGGACGCCATCGTGCTGATTGATATGGATGGGAAAATAACTGACGTCAATCCCGCCGCCCACAACATATATGGAATATCCAGGGAGGCGCTTGTCGGAAAATCCTTCATGGAACTGGATTTCCTGAAAGAAGAAGAATTGCCGAAACTCGCCGAAATGTTCGGGAGGTACCTGAATGGAGAAAATGTCGAATCGCTCGAAACCACGATTCGCGTAGAGGATGAGGACAGATACGTTGAGGCGTATCCTTCCCTGCTGAAAAAAGGCGGCCAAGCGTCCGGCGTCCAAGTCATACTGCGCGACATTACCGACAAAAAGAAGGCAGAGACGGCCATTAGGGAAAGTGAGGAAAAATTCAGATTGATTGCCGAAAACAGCTTTGACGGGATATTCACTGTAAATCTGGAGGGAAAACTGTCCTATGCTTCCCCATCGGCTGAACGCATTTACGGATACAAGCGCGAAGAAATCGTGGGAAAAGATGTGCTTGAATGGATGGAACTGGTAGGCGTGCCCGGCGCAGCAAACCCATTCGCGGAAAAAATGCAAGATCTCGCCAAAGGCAATGCCGTGACAAATCTGGCGTTCCCATCGAGAAAGAAAGACGGGACGCCGCTGTTCACTGAAATTAATGCCACCCCCATAATAATGGATGGCGAATTCAATGGAATTCACGCAACGGTGAGGGACGTCACGGAGCGCAAGAAAACAGAGGAGACAAAAGTGGAACTTGAAGCCATGAAGCATCTGGGCGAGATGAAGACGAAATTCGTCTCTGTGGCGACGCACGAACTCCGCACTCCGGTCGTGTCAATCAAAGGCTATACCGACCTTCTGATGA
>JAQUQK010000225.1 GCA_028716125.1 Thermoplasmatota archaeon
AGGAGATTCCAGAAGTCGAAGAGCTTGTCATAAAGACCCCGCAGCGCGATTATATTTTCCGCGCCCCGAGCGTCACCATAATGAAGGCGCAGGGAAGCAAGACATACCAGTTCGCAGGCGAGCCGGAAATACGCGAAAAGGCCAGTGCTGCGCCGCAAGGCGGAGAAGTGCAAGCCACGCAGGAAGCGAAGGCGCAGATAAGCGAAGAGGACGTAGCGCTCGTAGCCCAGCAGACAAGCAAGACGCCGGAACAGGCAAGAAAGATGCTTGAAGAAACAAACGGCGACATCGCCGAAGCGATCATCCGCCTTTCTTCTCAATGAATTAAACAAGGGCTCCTAGTCTTGGAAAAACGCAATTTTTCCGAGACCGAGGCCTTGACAAACACGTCAATAATAACAACTAACCGAGGGCCTCTAGTCTAGCGGTTATGATACCTGTCTCACACACAGGTGGTCGCCAGTTCGAATCTGGCGGGGCCCATTACTTTTTTCGATTGAATTTTTGCAAAGTTTTATAAAGTTGTAAAGTACTCACTTTTTGTCCCGGATTGAATTCGGGCGCATTTAGAGGTGTGAAGACATGAATGGAAAAGTTTTGATGGCGATGCTATTGGTGGGGCTGATGGTCGGGGGCGCGATTGCATTCGTGCCTGAAATAAATGCCGCGGACCCGGGTGGATGGACATGGAGCCAGACCGACCCTTCAGGCGACGTAACTGTCCCAGTTGCAAGTTGGGCAGATGTGACGAAGATTAGCGCGAAAAACGATAACAGTAACCTTGTCTTAGCTATGGATCTCGCTAGCCTTACCGATCCTGCTACAGGAGATGTGGTCTATGTCATAGCATTCACCGTGAATGAGAAAACCTATCAGTCTGGTGTTGAGATTGTGTGGGTTGCAGGCACAGCACAAACGGATTCACAGCAGGGATGGTCAGGTTTCGGCGATATGGTTGGAACATATGAAATAGATACTAGCGCAAATCAGATAAGATTTACCATTCCATTGAAAAATATAACGGCCGAAGTTGGAAATTTGATGACTGATATATATGCGCGTGTGGGAACAAGCACACAGACCCCCGCAGGCGGTTTTCCAAATCTGTTTGACATGTTCGATGGTGTTGAACCTTGGTATGTATTTACTGGTAGTAACGCCCCCGTTTCCACTGGCGGCATCGCCCTGACCTCCGACAAGACCGAGCAGTCCGTCAAGAACGGTGTCACAGCAACCTATACTTTGACGCTCACGAGCAACAAGACCGAGAATACGACGGTTGCGCTCACCGCGAACACAGTCGACAAGTGGGACATAAGCATCTCGCCGAACAGCATTGAAGTTCCGGCTGGCGGCACTGCTACGGTGACCCTTTCAGTTACACCTGGCGCAGGCGTGGCAGCGGACGAGAAGGCGGTTGTGACTGCGAATGCGACGTTTACCGGCGGATATGCAAGTGTCAGCACCACGACAACTTCACAGGGCGGAGAGGTTACGAACAAGAAGCCGGTTGCAAGCTTCACGAATGTTGTCGACGGGCTTAAGGTCACTGTTGACGCCTCCGGCTCAAGCGACCCAGATGGGGACACAATCACATATGCTTGGAACTGGGGCGACGGAGCGACGGGAACCGGAAAGAATGCTGAGCATACTTATGCAGCGGCGGGAACATATACAGTATCTCTTATAGTCAACGACGGCAAAGTTTCGAGCGATCCGAAAGAGGTTTCAGTTACTGTAGCCAGCGGAACAAGCAGTGGGGGGAAGAAGGGAACGCCGGGCTTTGAGATGCTGGCGCTCATTGGCGCAATTGGAATTGCGGCGGTTCTGTTAAGGCGCAAGTAAGATATCCCTCTTTTTCCTTTATTTTCATTTATTTTTTTAACGACTTTTCCAAAACCGCCACACTTATAACCTTCTTTTTTATACGCCGTTTGGTTATTATCATGCCAGCAAAGATTGATGAGTCCAAATGCGTTGGATGCGGAGTCTGCGTTGACAATTGCCCCGCAGAGGCAATATCGCTCGACGGCGGATGTGCAAAAGTCGACAAGAACAAGTGCATCGACTGCGGCAACTGCGTCGACAACTGCCCGAGCGCCGCAATCTCGATGGAATAAATAAACGATAGAAGAAAAAATCTTCTTCTTGTTTGTTCAATTCGCGGGTTTTGATTTGAGCGCTTCATCTATCGCTTTTGCCGCCTTTCTTCCCGCACCCATTGCACTTATGACCGTTGCGGCGCCTGTTGTCGCATCCCCGCCTGCCCAGACTTTTTCCCTGCTTGTGAGATGCGACTCGTTCACTATTATAGTGCCGTGCTTTGGCTCTATGTTAAGGCCAGGCGTCGTCTGGGGTATCAGCGGGTTTGGGGTCTGGCCTATTGCAACGATGACTGCATCGCAATCAATTACGAAATTGCTGCCCGGAACTGGAAACGGTTTTCTGCGTCCCGAAGCATCAGGTTCGCCAAGCTGCATTCTTATGCATTCGAGCCCGGTTACCTTCCCATTTTCGCCGAGAACTTGCACGGGTGCTGCCAGAAGCTCGAATTTCACACCTTCTTCCTCGGCGTGATGAATTTCTTCCTTTCGCGCAGGCATCTCATCCTTTGACCTGC
>JAQUQK010000226.1 GCA_028716125.1 Thermoplasmatota archaeon
CTTTTCGTCCATTCCAAGAATCTCGATGCTGTCTACGTCTGCGCTTCCAAGCCCCATGTCGTGTGCAATTCGCAGATAATCTATCTTCATCGGGTCAAAGCCCATGAGGCGCGCAGAAACAGCATCAATTGCTACAGGGTCTGCGCTTGCAAGAATCATGTTGGCATTCACGGGAACCATTGTTCGGGGACCTGCGCCATTGCCCGCGACAGTGCCGTCCATGAATGTGAAAATAGACGGGTGTATTTCCCTCTGTATTGCAAGAAGATCGACTAATATTTCATGGATGCGCTTGTGGGCGTGGTGGCGGTATTTTGGAATAAGGCCGCCGAAGGCGTTTTTCATCGAACCCGTTGTAGTTGTGTGGCCGTGCGTCTTCATTGTCGGCACGTGGATGACATTTGCGCCAAAGAACATCTCGGGCACCAATATTTTGTCAAAGGTTTTTGTCATAGCGAGCATTTCGGACTTCGGCGAGTATCCCTTCCATTTAACGTCCGTCAGCGGCTCGAACGGAACCCCGTGCTTTTTCAGGACCGGAAGCCATTTGTTGTAATACGCGCCTTTCCACGGGTGGGTCACGACGGTCTGATTTTCGACCGCGTGAATGTCAGTGATTCCCAATTTTTTCATCAGATCCAAAACTGCGTCAAGCTGCCATGGCGGCGTTGAACAGGCAGGGAAGAATTTGGTCCAAGAGAGATTTATCTTTAGTATTGAGGGCAAGCCTTTTTTCATTTCTGAAGAAAAACCGCAAAGCTCTGAAAGCCTCGCATAATCCTGCACGACTGTGGACGGGCTTGTTTTGATCACGGCAACTTTAGAAGGCATGTCAAGCAAAACAGGCAATTCATTCCAAGAAAATAAGCTTATACCAAAGCAAAATATTATGCCTTTGTGCCCCGAAACGAAAGAAAACAAGAGATCAACGAAAATATTGCCCATTACATGGAAGCGAGAATTCCATTCCTTGGCGGGCGCGTCCGAAAGGAGGACGAGCGCAGGGTCGAAGGCGTTGAGGCAGAGGTTTTCGACGAAACGACTCTTCTTACGCTTTACAAATTGATGACTGACGGCATTATAGACAAGCTTGAGTTTCCGATTTCTACGGGAAAAGAGGCGGTTGTCTTCAGGGGGACGTCGCGCTCCGGCTTTGTGGCAGTCAAGATTTACTGCGTTTCAAACCGCACTTTCAAGAACATCAGCAAATACATCCTTGGCGACCCTCGCTTCATGGGGATTTCAAGCAACCCGCGCGAAGTCATTTACGCTTGGGCGAGAAAGGAGTTCAAGAACCTGGAGGCGCTTACTGCGGCAGGCGTCCGCGTTCCAAAGCCGATACGCTCCGTGAAGAACGTGATGGTCTTCGAATACATCGGCTCTGAAACTTCGCCTGCGTGCCAGCTCAAGGATGCGCGAATGAACCTAGAGCAGTGGAAGGAAACTTACGATTTCATAGTGCGCAACATAACAAAGGCAGTCAAGGATGCGCACATAGTCCACGGCGACCTCAGCGAATACAACATACTTGTGAAAGATGACGGCTCGCCTGTGATAATCGACGTAGGACAGGGCGTTGTATGCGACCATCCGAATGCGAAAGACTGGTTCATCCGCGACGTGAAAAACATCGTCCAGTTCTTCAAGAAGAGGGACGTTGCAGAAGAAGAGGATTTTGAGAAAATAACCAAATCCCTGGAAAAATATTTCGAGGAAGACAGCGCAGGCAGGCAACGGCTGAAATGATTCTATGAAAATCGGCAGTTTCCGCATTTCCCCGCCGGTAATGATGGCGCCAATGGCCAGAGTAACTGACGCAGCGTTCAGGCTGATGTGCAGAAACGCTGGCGCAGGGCTTACGGTCACTGAAATGGTGAGCGTTTCCGGAATGATTCAACACAACCGCAGGACTCTTGGCCTTACTTTTAGATTCCCTGAGGAGAAGCCGATGGCCCTCCAGCTTTACGGCAGCGATCCTGAAAAGTTTGGAAAAGCCGCGGAAATTGTGGAAAAGATGGAGCTTGCGGAAATAATCGACATAAACTTCGGCTGCCCGATGCAGAAGGTAATGCGCCAGCATTCGGGCGGATGGCTTGCAAAGTATCCTGAAAAACAGGCGGAAATTGTAAAGTCAATCCGGAAGTCTTGCTCGCTCCCAATAACTGCAAAAATACGCTCAGGAATCTGCGGCGAAATCACGGCGATAAAATCTGCAAAATTCCTCGAGGCCGCAGGATGCGATGCGGTTGTAATTCATGCACGCACTGTTGAACAGGCATATTCCGGAAAAGCTGACTGGAACATAATCCGCGAAGTGAAAGACGCGCTTTCAATCCCGGTAATCGGCAACGGCGACATCTGGAAAGCGGAAGACGCGCTTCGCATGAAAAAAGAGACGAAATGCGACGCTGTGATGGTAGGCAGGGGCGCAATGGGAAATCCGCTGATTTTCAAGGAAATCGCCTCGCTCCTAAAAGGCGAGACATACAAGCCGCCAGCAAATGCGCAACTAGAGCAGTTCCACGAATACATGCAAATCGTCGAAAAAATGCCTGAAGAATTGCGCCCTCCCTTCGGCTGCCAAAAAGCGCAGGCGCAAAGGTTTGC
>JAQUQK010000227.1 GCA_028716125.1 Thermoplasmatota archaeon
GCATAAAGCCGATGGACCGCCAGTACATCCATTTGAGCGCAACTCCCGAAAAGGCGGACGAGGCCGGAAAGGTGCGCATCCAAAATCCAATAATCCTGAAAATTGACGTCAAATGCGCAACCGAGCTGCTGCCCGAGAAGCCGATAAAGAAGGCGGGAAAAGCCGTTTACCTCTCGCAGGAAGTTCCGGCAAAGTGTATTTCGAAGAACGCATAAAGGCGCAGTATGACAATATATGAACTGAACTTTATAATTCTCATTCTTCTCGCAAATCGCCGCGATAAAACTTAAAACTGGCGCTTTTATAACTACCAGCAAAATAATATAGCGCGTTTTCGGACTAATCTGGAGAAAGCATATGGCTGTCAAGACAACAGGGCGCAATGTGGCTGCCGTTGACGGATTTACGGCACTTGGAAAATCCATTGGGATTAAGAAGGGAAAAAGGGATTTTGCGGTAATTCATTCAAGCAAAATCTGCAATGCCGCGGCGGTTTACACGAGGAACAAGGTAAAGGGCGCACCGATATACGTAACCAAAAAACACCTTGAGAAAGGAACGGCCCAGGCGATAGCGGTAATATCGGGAGTAGCCAATGTGGCGACAGGAAGACGGGGTATACGGGATGCCTTTGAGATCTGCGAACTTGTTGCTGAAGAATTGTGGCTGCGGCCGGAAGACGTTCTCGTGGCGTCCACTGGAGTAATAGGAAAATATATTCCGATGGATCTTGTAAGAAAAGGCGTCGTTGGCATAGGCAAAAAATTGAAACGGGATCATCATGCTGCGGAAGCCATAATGACAACGGATACGGTGAAGAAAGAAATCGTGGTAAAAAGCGGAAATTTCACAATAGGCGCAATCGCCAAAGGCTCCGGAATGATATGCCCCAACATGGCAACAATGCTCTGTTTCATAACAACCGATGCTAGCCTGTCGTCCGCCGAATTGAAAGCGTGTCTTGTGAATTCCGTCAATGAAAGCTTCAACATGCTGTCGGTTGACCGGGACACTTCGACTTCTGACATGGTTGTGGTGATGAGCAACTGCACAAGAAAGGCCGACAAAAAAGATTTTCAGGAAACCCTTACGATAGTCTGCAAGGAGATGGCAAAGAAGATTGCCGCCGATGGCGAAGGCGCTACAAAGCTTGTGGAAGTCACCGTCAAGAACGCGAAAACGAAAAACGATGCGAGAAGCATAGCAAAAGAGATCGTGTCGTCGAACTTGATGAAATGCGCCCTTTTTGGCAACGACCCCAACTGGGGGCGCATACTCAGCGCAATAGGCAACAGCCATGCGTATTTCAGGGAGAAAAAATTGGATGTTTTCCTGCAGAATAAGCAGATAGTGAAAAACGGCGTGGAAGCAAGCGACTTCGACGGAAAGTTGATTTCAAGGCTCATGAAAAACGATAAAGTGAACATAATCATAGATTTGAAAATAGGAAAAGAGGAAGCCACTGCATACGGCTGCGACATGAGCTACGATTATGTCACAATAAATGCGGATTATCATACGTGATAAAATGTACAACACGCAGCAAAAGATACAGATGCTGGTAGAGGTCTTGCCATACATAAAAAAATATTCCGGAAAGATTGTCGTGATAAAATATGGTGGAAACGCGATGACCGACGAAGAGGGCAAGAAATCCGTGATCGCCGATGTCGCACTGCTCCGGCAGGTTGGGATATGCCCGGTATTTGTACACGGCGGCGGCCCGGAAATAAACAGGGAAATGCAAAAGGCGAACATAAAGCCCGTATTCGTGAACGGCCTGAGATACACGGACAAAAAGACAATGGGCATCGTAAGGAAAGTGTCAGCCAATATAAACGGCGAAATGGTGAAAATGTTTAAGGATGGGGGGTGCAAGGCGGAGAACGCCACGGATGGCCTGATGAAAACGGCGATAAAAAACAGCAGTCTCGGCTTGGTTGGGGAAATAGTCGAAGTTGACAGCGGCAGGATTTTGCAGCTGATAGAAAAAGGCATAATACCTGTTATAAGCCCGGTTGGGCATGATGGAACTAATTACACAAACATAAACGCGGATACTGTGGCATCTAAAGTCGCGGAGGCAGTAAATGCCGAGAAGCTGACTATTCTCACTAATGTTGAGGGAGTATACGAAAACGGCAAGCTTATCCCGCACCTGAGCGTTAGCGGCGCCAAGGAAGGAATAAAGAAAGGGTTCATCAGCGGAGGAATGATCCCAAAGGTTTTGGCCTGCGTGAACGCCGTAAATAAAGGAGTGAAAAAGGCACACCTGGTCGACGGAACCGTAAAGCATTCGCTTTTATTGGAAATTTTTACAGACAAGGGAATCGGAACAGAGGTCGTGAAGGATGAAAAGCGAAAAAGTAAAGCTGCTTGAGCAAAAGCACGTAATGCAGACTTACGCCCGGTTCGACCTCGTCATAGACCGCGGCAAGGGGTGCTACGTTTATGACAAAGCGGGCAAAAAATATCTTGATTTTATAACTGGAATCGCCTGCGTCCCTCTCGGCCACGGCAACAAATATGTTGCAAATGCGATAAGCAGGCAGGCCGAAAAGCTAGTGCAGGTAAGCAATCTATACTACA
>JAQUQK010000228.1 GCA_028716125.1 Thermoplasmatota archaeon
ACCCGCCTTGTCAAGCGCGCAAAGTCCGAAAACAATCCAGAAGGATATTACAGTTATTTCTACATAAACGGCAAGCCATCGTCGCTTACAGAATTTGAAAACCTTTTGAGATACGCCCACATTTCGGCGGACGGCTACAACATAGTAATGCAGGGCGACGTGATGCACATCGTCCAGATGACTCCCGTGGAGCGCAGGCGCATTCTTGACGACGTCGCCGGGATAACTTCCTTTGACGACGACCTTGAAAAAGCCGAAAAACAAAGAATTGAAGTGGACGGCAACATCGAGCGCATCAACATAATCATGGGCGAGATAGACAGCCAGATAGGGCAGCTAAAAAAGGACAGGTCCGACGCCCTCAGATACAAGGAGACGAGCGAGAAACTTGGCATAGCCAGGGCATCGCTTGCAATAAAACTCCGCGACGATGTTGAATCCCAAATCGCAAACATTCGCACCCAGATTGTAAAACATTCCTCAGAAAAGCAGGAATTTTCAGTTCAATTGGATAGGCTTAAGGCGCAGCATGCCGATGCAACAAGTCGCCTTCGCGAAGCCGAAGACAAGATCGCAAGGTCGCGCACGGGCGCAAATGCCGACATCATGAACCGCATCGAGGAATACAAAACGAAATCAGTAAGCTCTACCGAGCGTGCGAACTTCTACGGCGACGAGATAAAGCGCCTTACCGAGGAAAAATTGGGGGCGGAAAAGGATATTGCGGCAATCGAGCGCGAGATAAAAAAATATGAAAAAGAGCTTTCTGCCGCAAATGAGACACTTAATACAAAATCCGCAGAATTGCAGGCCAAAAGCAAGGATCTCAAAGAAGCAAATGACCTTGCTGGCGCCGCAAGCGATGGCGCGATGTCAGTCCAGCGCGACCTCATCCACCTCAAGCAGGAATATGAATCCAATGCGCAGAACGCGCACAACCTAAAGCTTGAAAAAGACCGTCTTGTAGAGCAATATAACCGCCTGAAAATAAGAATGGCGGAACTTGAAGAGCACGTTAAGACTTTCGAATTTGAACTTAAGGACGCAGAATGGCAGGCACGCGAATCGAAGAACGAGACAAAATCCCTTGCGGAATTAAAGGAAAAAGGAGAAAAAGAGATTTTTGAGAAGCGCCGCAAGCTGTCCGAACTCACTCGCCAGCAATCTGAATTGGAATTTGCGATACGCAAGCTTACCGGCGAATATGAAAGGGCGAAAGCCGAAATCGAGGCAAAGGCGCACGTCCAGCAGGGATACAGCCGCATCGTGGATGCGATAATCGACGCCCGCAACACTGGAAAAATAAAGGGGATATGCGGCACGATTTCCGAGCTTGGAAGCCTTGACGAGAAATACTCTATTGCGCTTTCCGTTTCTGCAGGCAGCCGCACCCAGTCAATAGTCGTCGAAAATGACGCAGTGGCTGCAGAATGCATCGAATACCTAAAACGCAACCGCCTGGGAAGGGCAACGTTCTTGCCACTGAACAAGATGGTCGCAGGGCGGCCTCGCGGCGCGGCAATCCTTGCAAGGCAGGACCAAAAGGCAGTCGGGTTTGCAATAGATCTTATCAGATTTGATGAAAAATACCGCTCCGCGTTCTGGTATGTGTTCGGCGATACTGTCGTAGTAGATACGCTTGAAACCGCGCGCAGGCTAATGGGCGGGGCAAGAATGGTCTCGCTCGACGGCACGCTTATCGAGGCAAGCGGCGCAATGACCGGCGGGCACATGGAAAGGGAAATAAAAAATGCATTCAGCGGTTCCGCACAATCGGGCGTTGACATTGAAGGGCTTGCCGTAAAACTGCGCGAAGCAAGCGAGAGATACGAGGAAGTGTCAAAGGACGTTTCATCACTCCAGGAAGACGTCCGCGGAATAACAGACGCAATTTCCCAGGCGACGCCAAGGCTCAACAGCGAGTCGATGAAAATCGCCGACCTCGAGATAAGGCGCAAGTCGGCGGAGGCAAAGCTCAATGCGGCAAATGAAGAGTATGGGAATGTTCGCGGAGAATTTGACGCTACCGCAAAGCGGCTTGCGCTGGTTGAGCAGGGACTTGAAACTTCCGCGCTGGAGATGCAGCGCCTCGACTCCCAGCGCGAAGAAAAAGGAAAACTGCTACTAAAGACGACCAGCAAGGAGATCTCGCAGAAAATCAAATCACTGGAACAGGCGACATCCGAGCTTGAAAAGGAGACAAACGCACTCAAGTCGCGTTCCGAAGTTCTTCAGACAAACATCCAGCTTACTGGAAACCGCCGCGCCGAAGTCTCTCAGCGCCTTACCGGCATAGCCGCCCAGATTTCGCAGTTCAAGCAGGAGATAGAAAACTGCAAGCGCATAGCCGCGGAAAGCCAAAGCCAGCTGGACGTTCTTATGAGGACGCAGGCGCAGCTTTCAGACCAGGACCGAAAGCTAGGGGAGGAACGCGACCGCACATACAACGAATGCGCCGACCTTAACGCAAAGATAGACAAAATAAGCACTAGAATAGAAACATATTCTCAGATGGTCCAGGACTTAAGCCTTAAGACCCCCCTGCTTGAGCAGCAGCTAGAGGAGCGCAACCAGGAAATCC
>JAQUQK010000229.1 GCA_028716125.1 Thermoplasmatota archaeon
TCGTAAATATAGAAGAAACCGTTCTCGCTAATCGGACTGAGCTTTTGAGTTATATACCGAACTAGCGAATATTTGCTGTACAAAGCGGACGTTTGAAGGTCTCTCAACCTTCATGTATCACTAATATCCGTGCACCGTCCCGAATTTTCTCGCTCTATTGACGCACCAGTTAAAGACAAGATAACCGACTACGACCATTGCAATGCAAAATGCGAAAAGCACTGTGGCGTCTTTCCAGTATGACATTATGCCCTGCCCGGAGATCATTCCTGCGCGTATGGCGTTGAAAGCGTAAGTCGCGGGAAGCGCATACGAAAGCGGCTGTATCCACTGCGGGAGGGACGTTACGGGAAGGTAGATTCCGCAGAAATACATCATTATCGTCTGGAGCATCGATCCTGCTGGGCCAAGTTGCTTATAAACAGCAGTAAGCCCGCCGAATATCAGGCCGATGCCCCACATGGCGAAAAGAGAGATTAATATTATCGCAACGAGGCCCAATACCGCCGAAGGGTTTCCGAAATTGAACTTGACGCCAAGAAGCCAAGTGAAAACGGCGATGCTGACTATCGTGTTTGTTATTGAGCCAAAAATCCCAAGTATAAGGTAAGAGAAGGGAAGTACTTTCACTCCGCTCTTGCTCGCGATCATTATCTCGAACATTCCAGTGACCTGCTCACTCCTTATGCCAGACGAAGATGCGCCATATCCAGACCATATCATCGGCCATGCAATCATTCCCACAAGAATGAACGTGAGGAAATCGTAGCCGGTTGCGCCGTAGTTCTGAAGGGCGCCTGCCATTCCCGCCATCATTATCTGGACGAACGGCTTTCCCACGATGAAATATATTACGACCATCAGGAAGATGTTAAGCACGATGAATACAATCTGGAATTTATATGAGGCGAAAACCTGCATCCCTCGCTTCAGTAATGCGCCTGTAACTCGGAACGAGCCGGGACCGCCCATCAAAAACCAGATTAGGGATACTGAAACGAGAATCAAGGCGATTGGGACGAAATACGAAGTGCTTTCCGGATTTATCTTTATCATTGCCGCCGAGAGAGCGACGTTTATTATTGCAAGTGCTCCTGCTACAAGCCATAGCGTGTTTGCGGAGATTTTCATGCCTTGCCTCCCGTGAGTTTCAGGAAAACGTCCTCGACGCTTGGCGTCAGGGAGTTTATCTGGTTTATGCGGATGTCTTTGGACCTTATCGAGTCGAGTATCGGGTAAACTGCGCCGTTGATTGCATCGCACTGGATCCTCAGCGTGTTTGGCGCTGTTGCGTAAACTTCCTTCACGCCTTCGATTTTGCGGATTTCGCTTATTATTTCATCGTCCACCTGATTCAAGTCCAGTTGGAGAATCGCCGTTTCCATAGCCAGTTTTTTGAGGTTGCCAGGCGATTCTTCCGCAATCTTTTTTCCTTTGTCCAGAATCAAAATTCTGTCGCAGAGATTTCCAGCTTCTTCAAGACGGTGGGTGGTGTAAACGATGGTTTTGCCTTTCTTTGTAAGTTTTCTGACCATGTTGCCGACTTCACGCGAAGTCTTTGCATCAAGCCCTGCAGTGGGTTCGTCGAATAGGAGGAGTTCAGGGTCGTTCAGAAGGGCGCGCGCAATTGCAAGGCGGTGCTTCATCCCCGTGGAATATTCCATGAACATCTTGTCCGCCTTGTCCTGCAATCCTACAAGGGCAAGAGTTTCGTCTATCTTGTCCTTTGTTATTTCGCCGGGAACGCCAAAAAGAGACGCGAAGAACTGGAGATTCTGCCTTCCAGTAATGCGCCATTGGAAAGTTCTTTCATACTCGCCGAGCGCAAGCCCAATTTTCTCCTTTACTTTCGATTCGTGCTTTGGCAATTCATAACCAAGAATTTCAAGATTTCCCGCATCGGGCAAAAGAATCGTGGCAAGGACTTTTATCATCGTCGTCTTGCCTGCGCCGTTGGGCCCGAGAATTCCATATATTTCGCCAGAATTCACGGAAAACGACAGGCCGTCAAGCGCCAGGTTTTCCTGCACGATTTCCCTCTTTCCGAAGAGGCGTTTCAGGGAAAACGAGGTGCGGTATTTTTTGACGATTTCGGACGCGATTATTGAGTTCATTTATATGCACAACCTCGCCATTATTGGAAACTTTCGAAGTTCGATCTGGTGTTTATTTATTTAGTTATCGCCAGATATACTTGAAAATGGTAGTTTTGGCGGATCTTCGGACAAACTATAGTGATTGTGCTTTTTACAATCTGGAAAAATTGGCATCAAATATTATAATAATGACTTGCAAAAAATTAAGAAAAATGCGAGAGAAAAAATGATTTATTGCTTCTCTTCGCGTATGGTTATTCCCGGGGCAGGCTTCATTGGATCCTGCTCGGATGCGCCCTGCTGGGCCGAGGGAATTCCCTGAGTCTGGGTTTCCATTGCGGAGGGCAAAACATCAGTCTGGAGTATCTGCAAGTTGTCTATCCCATGATGGGCCTTTGCAATCTCGCGCGCAACCTTGATGTAGCTTCCGCCGCGCCCGATTGCCTTTCCGCGGTCAGCCGAATCGACGGTGACGAATGCCG
>JAQUQK010000230.1 GCA_028716125.1 Thermoplasmatota archaeon
ATTTAAGTTCGCCTGCAATATTGCCAAGCGAACAATTATCGCATTCGGACTTTGCCCCTGCGGTTCCCAAATACAACAACATATTTATCCAGAAAAAACAAATACAGGACTGGAAACAGATGAGCGGAAAAATCATCGCCGTAATAATTATAGCAGTACTGCTTGTATTGGGCGGGGGCATTGGCGCCGCGTACTATTTTGGCCTATTCGGCGGCCCTTCCGGAGCAAATAATCCTCCCGTTGCCTCATTCAGGATAAGGACGTGGAGCATCGGCTACCAAAAGCCAATCGATTTCGACGCATCCGATTCCTATGACCCGGACGGTGATGACCTTTCCTATTCATGGAAATTCGGCGATGGCGCCACTGGCACCGGGGAAAAAGTAACGCACACATACAACAGCGTCGGCAAATTCACGATAACCCTTACTGTCAGCGACGGGCGCGGCGGGACCGACGAAGCAAATCGGACAATCGACATAAACCATATTCCTTCTCCCTCCATCAAAGTTCTAGACCCAAATGGAAAAACACTTAGCATGGGATACACTGACGTCGTGATGACTTTTGACGCATCCGGCTCAAAGGACAATGCTAACGACATCGTAAGCTACAACTGGGAGTTCGGCGACGGATCGTCCGGCGAAGGAGTGATAGTTGAGCACGCATATCCCAAGCTTGGAGTGTACAAGATAAATCTGACAGTTGCCGACTCGGCAGGAAACAGCGGGAAAACTTCGAAATCCTTGGTTGTTAACTATAGGGCCACATACTCCGGAAATCTGACTATTACGGACTTCGTATCGGTCGGCGGCATCAACCAACTCGTGCTTGCAAAGGATTTCGGCATCCCGGTTGAACAGGGAAGTGGATCCATATCCGCAGCGCTTTCATTCAACACCACGTGGTATTCGCCTTACAACGTACCTGGAAACCCGTTCCCGGCAAAGATAACTGGCCTTAACGCGCTCAATCTCACCATTCTTGACGCGGAGAAGAACGCAGTCGCCAGATCCGAGGCGTACAGCGACCCGTCCGCAATATCGCTGTTCGGCCAGGATTGGAAGACATGCAAGATAAGCATTCCATACAAACTGATAAACGAGTCCGGCTACGGCGAATGGACGGCAAGAATAACCCCGAAGCCGGATCTGCTCAGCTACCTGAACACTTCTTACGTTCTGACGATACTGGTTACGCCCCAGCACAGCGGCTCCCTTTCCTTGTATTACGAGGGCTATGTCACGGCGGCAGACTCGAACCCGGTACTCAACACAACGATGAACGTTGAAATTCCGGTTGTAAATGGAACATATGCCATAACCGCGATGCTGATGTTTGATTCCGGCGTAATCCCCGGCGTTCCAATGGGATACCAGATAAACGACCTTGATTTATACCTGTTCGCGCCAAACGGAACTGCAGTGGCATTTTCCAACATATCAGGAACACAGGATATGTATGATTTCATCAATAATACAAACATCAGTTCAGTTCCACCTCAGTTTCCCCAGCCAACGTTCACATACCAGTTCGAATTCGTTATGTACTATGCCAAGAGTTTCAAGGGACTTGAGCCGGGAGAGTGGAAAGTCGGCGTTTCCCTAAAGCAGGGAGCGCGCGTCCAGTACTGGCTGACAATAAATGCGGTATATCTCTCAAAGTGAGAAGTGCAGGAAAAGTGAGAAAAGGCAGGATTATGACGGGACCTGGCGAAGGCAAGATGCTTCTTTGCTCGAAAGTTCTTTTGGAAGGAAAGGAAATCAAATCAGACGTATATATCCATAAAAAGGGATTCAGCGGAGCCACCGTCACGCACCTGGACATAGAATCGCCGTCGCTGAACATAATGAATTCCAAGGGCGGATTTTTTGAAATTGCCGGCACTGGAAGCGGAATCGAGATTTTAATCCCGCAAAATAAAGTGCGAGTCGAATGTTCGGCGCTCGCATCCGTTCTTGCGCAGGGCAAACGTACGAGGACGTGGGTGGGGCAAAAGCAGGATGGAATCTACGTCGGGTTCAGGCGCGAAGAGATGCTGAAGCTTGACGCCGTTGCTGAGAACTTGCGCCGAATGCGCGACGTTTAAACATCGTATCTATAATTCTTAAATACCAGGGTGCCAAATTCCCCCTTGGTGATACGAAAATGAAAAAACTAATGGCGTTAGCCGTGGTTGGGGCCCTACTTGCGTCGTGCGCGGTAGGTTATGCGAGCCAGATGGGAATATTTGGCGACGAAGGCGACAAGCCTGAGAACTATGGGACTGGAGGCTACGACGTCCAGCAGAACAAAACGGATGCCTGGGCATACAGCAATAAGTCGTTCCCTGAGCCGATGTTCGATAGCGACGCGGTTGTCACTGAATACAAAGGAAAGGTCAACACAACCGTGGAATTCATAAATCTCGAAGTGCAGTCCCTGCGCGGGCCGATTTTTGTTGCAAGCTGGGACAAGGATTACTACCAGGTCGAAGTGGGCCTAGTTGCAAAAGGCAGAACAGACCAGATCAAGGAACTGCAGCGCGGCCTGATGAATGTATCGTTTGACGCAAGGGAAAGCGGCGACACGCT
>JAQUQK010000231.1 GCA_028716125.1 Thermoplasmatota archaeon
GATTACAGGGCCGGCGCGATGAGCATTCTGGTGGGGATAGCCGCCAACAAAAGCATGCGGACCGGCAAGCCGGCGCGGATTGCCGACCTTGTCCCCGATGTGCCCCTTCCGCAATAAAATCTCCCTGTATATCGGGAAAAGGCGTGGAAAATTATGCCCTCTATTGTGCCCATTATCGCCCTCGAAAACGCCGTGACAGTGACAGGCAATGACTGCCAGCGACAGGATGCGGTAGGCGAAGGGATGTTCGGCAGATTGGAGAACGCAGGAAACCAGCGTAAACAAAGGCGGGAATGCTGGAAAGCCCTGCAAGCACAGGGGTTTGTCTGGAGGGTGGTGGGGGATGGATTCGAACCATCGAAGTCGTAAGACAACAGATTTACAGTCTGCCCCGTTTAGCCGCTTCGGTACCCCACCAAAACCACATGCCCGGCCGGGCCCTCTAATCGCCGGCGTTAAAATGGGCAACGGCCAGAAATTCAACCGGCGGCCAAATATATACAATTAATGAAATAATCTGTCAAACATTTAGCCCGTCCGGTTGTCAGTCAACGCCGGGCGGGCCGAATGTTTTTATCCTGGCGGTACCTTTTGGACAAAATCCGAAATTTCTTTGATGAAAATCCGACTGTCCGATAGGCATTCGGGGTATCCCCACCCCCCTCCCCGCATAGGGGAAGGGTGGCCCTGTCAGAAAACCCTTTATTTAAGCCTCAAAGTCGTTGTTTTCACGTTTTGATCTGCCCCCGACTTCGGTCGGTTTTTCCGCTCACGCGGCTAACGGGACTGCGCTCTTCTCATAGTCGTGCTCGCCAAAAACCTCCCTGGTCGCTCACGCGACCCACGGGTTCACCCACGGACGGGTTAAACCTGGTTGGGACCATGTCCTTTACACCGGTTTACGGGTACGGAGGAACCCGCCTCACGCGGGACGCGTTAGCCCCAAGACTTACCAGTTTATCGCCTAAAGGATTACCACTCCCAAACAGGGCGCTCTTTCAGACCAAAACTTTCAAGGCACGGATTTTACGGGTAACGCCTGCGTCACCTTGGCAGAACGAATTTCGGCCTCTGGCCGATAGGGTTTGTGTCCATTGTAGCTCAGGAACGGGACTATTGCAGGTGTAAAAGTGACGGTTGCTTTTTTTATTGCAAAATTGATATACTTAAGGTATGCACGATTTCTTTTTTCATGTAATAATCATGCAGATGAAAATGTAGGAAAAGCGTAGGAAAAGGCAAATAGCCGAAATCTGCCTGATAATTGTAACACCTTAATTACCAATTTTGGAGGGATGGCGGAGCCTGGTTTAACGCGCGTGACTCGAAATCATGTGTGCTCGCAAGAGCACCGGGGGTTCAAATCCCTCTCCCTCCGCCAGTTTTCAAAAATCGGATTTTGGGCTATTGAAGAGTTACCCTGCCAGAGATGAGGCTCGGCTTCCTACTCAATAAGCACGAAAAATTACGCCAACTTTTTCGTAATAGAATTCTTGAGGTTGAGGCTCCATAACGATTGATTTCAAAATTAAGCGTGGAGTCGGTGTTGGATTTGAAAATTACTCTTCTCCCAGACGCAAGCTCTGTGCGCTCTATGATGTCAGCGGTTTTTTTGTAGGTGTCGTAGGTCTTAAACGCAAAGGCATTTTGATCTAAAACGCGCTTTGACGCAACCTTACCGACCATACTTTTTTGACTTATTTGTTTATTCATAATTGATTATTTATCCCCCAACCCGGCATAGCCGGAACCATAAAGGGTTCCGGCTATGCCGGGTGATAATTTTTTGATACAACCTTGTGACAACAAGGAGGTTCATTATGCAAACAGCATTTCTTGAACGGCATACCGAGGACATTCTCGGCGCCTATTCGTGTTTTGACCGGATCATCATCCAAGGCGCCCTGCCCGACATTGCCCATGCGGACGCTATCACGCAGTGGTTCTTCTGGCATGACAAACTCACCCATCGCGCCTTTTTCCGTTACGACACCGGACGCTGTGTCCACTACTATTTCTACTGCAACATCATCGGAGCGTTCCCTTCCGGTGTGCACCGGAGCATCATGCAATTGGAGCGCGCCACCAACATCGTCTTCAAAACGCCCGACGTTCTGGCCCTCAAACACTACCGGAAGGTGGAACACCGCGACGGCACCGCCTGTTTCAAGATGGCCTCCGTCCGCAAAAGCATCTTCAGTCTGCCGCCCCTGGCGGAACTGATGGATGCCTGCAGCCGCCATTCCTCGCTGCCGTTGACGATCCGACCAATGACTTGAACGCCTACAAGTATCATTTGACTGCTCTCGCTGAATTAATCGTCGCTGCCTCCTTGAAATTAAAGGAAATGACGCTCATTCCATTATTACGCGGTCAGCTTCTGCCAACATGTTCATAACTCAGAAAATATTTGCAATAAAATCCTGCGCTTCTTGCGCAGAATTTTATTGATAACTGTTTAAAGGATATCTGCCCATCAGCTGGCCGGATGGTATGGAGTCTTTTCTGCGCAG